>JAOAPL010000136.1 GCA_025462925.1 Acidobacteriaceae bacterium | reverse complement strand
GCGAGCCCCGATTGTTTAATCGTGACCAGTCACACGGGCCATACGTCCGCAGCATGCACCGTTCTGGTGTTTTTCTGGATCAGCCACCTTTTTCTCGGCAAGTTCTTGGGGAATGGCACGTCCCCGTGGATGCTGGATCGCTCATTCGGACGGTGCTGATTACCGGCAGACAGTAGCGCTTCGACGATGATGCCGTATCTGCACCCAAATGACTCTCAATTGTCAGGACTAACCTGCACAGCGCCTCAGGTATTGACATGAACAGTCACATTCTTTTTCTTGTTGGCGAGGAGCAATCACGTGCCGAGCAACCTGTCCCATAGCCCTTTGCGAGTCTTACTGGTCGGAGTCGGGGAGACCTACCACTTAGGCGCGTTTTTCCGAAACGCGCTGCAAGCATTAGGGCACGAATGTGTCTTTTTTGATGAGCGGACTTATCTGACAAATGATATTCGAGACAAACTAGCTTATCGCCTGTTCGACAAGAAGCCCGCGAAGTTTCGAGTTTTCAATCGCGATCTGATTGATCTCGCTGTCAGATTTCAACCCGAAGTGGTGTTAGTCACCAAGGGATCATTCATTTGCCCAGATACGCTTGACAAGATAAAGCAACGCACGGCAGCCATTCTGGTTAACTATGCCACCGACGATCCGTTCAATCGGAAAACATCTGGTCGAGACATAGTCGACGGAATTCCATTTTACGATTTCTATATCTGCAGCAAGCAGGCCATCATGGATGATGTCGGCCGGGCAGGCTGCCCTAACGTTTCCTTCCTGCCGTTTGGATACGAACCGACCATCCATTTTCCGGAAGCAGCAGCAACTCCCGAGGAAGCGGAACGCTACTCTTCGGATGTGGCCTTCATCGGAGGCGCGGACGCGGACCGGCACCCCTTCTTCGAGGTGCTCGTCGATGCCCTCCCGAATTTGAACCTCCACCTGTACGGAGGATATTGGGATCGCCATCCCCGCTTGCGGAAATATCACCGAGGCTTTGCCCTTGGGAGGGACTACCGTCTCGTGATGGGGGGCACAAAAATCGCGCCTTGTTTGGTTCGCCGCGCTAACCGCGACGGCCATGTAATGAGAACTTTCGAAGTTCCGGCATGCGGTGCTTTCTTGCTGGCCGAAAGAACGGACGAGCACCTCGAATTCTTCTCCGAATCTCGGGAGATGGCCTGCTTCAGCACTCCCGACGAACTGGTCGAAAAAGTACGCTACTACCTCTCCCATGAAGAGGAGCGTGCTGAAATCGCTCGTGCCGGTCACGTCCGCTGCGTCCCCGCGTACTCATACGACAATCGACTGAAGCAGATTCTGCGTTATTGCGAGAACAACACCACTACTGAAGCGAAATCCGCTATGGGCGCTAGCAAGTCCTTCGCTGTCGGATCATGAATTGACCGCACGCAGCGGCAGCGTCCGCTCAATCATCTTGAGGCTAGATCCGGTCTTGTCGCGGACAAATGTTCGCTCCTCTTCACGGAACCAGAACACCCATGCACTTAGAGCCACGGCCGCGATGCTGGCACATGCTGAGCATATCCATCGCGGAAAAACTCCTAATCCCGGCACCAAATGCACCGCCCAAGCTGCGCAAAAGGCTAAGCCGCTGACGACAGTCATGCCCAACCATAGCTTGCGGACGAACCGCAGGTAAGGCTCGCCGATGATGCGGCATGCGTCGCGCATCACGAAGTGATAACAAGCTACGGCTTCCGCGACAATGAACGCGATGGGAAGACCTTTCAGTCCTACTCGCGGAACTAGCGTTACTCCCAACAACAACCCACCGAAGCTTGACACCAGATACGACATAGCAAGTCCCCGATGCTTGTTGGTGTACGAGGGGATCGCAGAAGCCGCTATCCACGGCGACTGCAGGACTAGCCATAGCAGGAACGCGCGGAGTAACCACGTGTCCACCGGCAGCCTGCCTCGGGTCCAGACCGAAAAAACGGATGTACCTTCAAACCAGAGCGAAGCCGAAACCGCCACGCACCCGGCTACCGTCGCGAATACCACCAACCGGAACGCCAAGCGTACCTTCTGCTTGTTTTGCAGCGTTTCCAAAAGCGTCAAATTCGTAGATGAAGAGTGGACGAACAGGCCCACCAGCTGTCGGATGGAATTAGCAAGCGTCCGGGTGGTCACAAAAACCGCCAGTGCCGCAGTCCCTGCCAGGCTGGCGACGATCAGATTGGAACCTTGCAACGTCGCTCCGACTGACAGGTCGATCAGAGAGAAGAATATCCCTTGCTTCAGAATTGGACGAAGCAGCGAGAGCTTTGCCTGCGAAAACCCTGGTGCCTGTTGGGGGAAGTGCCTGCGAACATCCCACAAAACGATTGTGAGAATAAGCACAAAACCGATGGCCTGCGCGCCAGCTACCACGGCCAGGCTGGGCCAGAACAAGAGTGCGGCCATGGTTAGCGCAACCGTCAACGCGCGGGACGCGTTCATGACCCATTGCGTTTTTGCCAAGTTCCCGGCCGTCGCATATACGGACCACACCAGCGATGCAGGGATGGTCCAAAGCAACTGTCCTCCCAGCAGCAGCACAATGAGTGAAACGCTGTGCTGATCGGTCAGTGACAAGTGGAGCAAGGGGCGGATGGGCGCCCACAATCCAAATGCTGTGAGCGCCACGCTGCCCAGTAGTGCGAGGCAGAAATAAAACGCGAAAGCGGTGTGCTGCACCTCGCGATATTCGTGCAGGTCACCTCGAGCGTAGGCTTGCGTCAGCCGGTTGACGGCATAAGTCTGAACGCCCAGGTCGAGACTTGAGAGATATGCCACCACCGAATACAGAGCCAGCCATTCCCCATAAAGCGCTGGTGACCAGACGTGCAAATAGAGAGGAACCAGAAGCAGGGAGGCGACAACCCCAATACCCTGCCCAAAAAAAAACGCGACAAAGGCATGGGCGACACGCTTCAGCATGAGTGGAAGATGGCTCACTATAACTTCCACAGGTGTCCCTGTCAAAATACTTGTGTGCATCCGCCATCAATAGATATCTTGTGAACACGTTCATTAAATTGAATCGCAATACAAATTCAGTCTCTTAGCCGCAACCCGAAATAGCTGAAAGCATGCCAATCCGTGTTGCCATCATCGTCAGCCATCCCATCCAGTATTTTGCCCCTTGGTTTCGTGAGTTGGCACAAGTCCCGGACATTGATTTGAAAGTTTTCTTTTGTTGCGACTGGGGAGTAAAGGAGTATGTAGACCCGGGATTTAACAGGAACGTGCTATGGGATATCCCGCTGCTGGCAGGATATGCCCACGAATTTCTTCCTATCGCTCGTCGTCCCAAAAACCTCGGCTTCTGGGAAACAGATAACCCGAATGTCGCTGTCGTTCTCAATCGATTCGAGCCCGATGTGCTTGTCGTTTTCGGGTATGCCACTCGCACTAGTTGGAGAGTAGCTTTCTGGGCACGCCGGCACCACCGTCCCTTGCTTCTGTACTCTGACTCCAATATTGGGGCGGTACCCACGTGGTGGAAACGCACGTTAAAGGACTTGGTGGTCAGACAGTTCTACCGGCATGTCGATGGGGCGCTCTTTATTGGTGAGAACAATCGTCTCTACCACGCACGTTACGGACTTCCGGCGGATCGTTTGTTTCCTGGTGTCTACCCGATCGAGCGTCGCCGGTTGATTCGAGCGGTTCCCGACCGCGCGATGACGCGAGTTGCCCTCCGAAGCGACCTCGGAATCCCGACTGACGCATTCGTAGTGCTTTTCTGCGGAAAATACATCGAGCGAAAGCGCCCCATGGATGTTGTAGTTGCCGCGCACTCGCTAGCGAGAAAAGGATTACCGGTTTGGGCAATTCTCGTCGGCGAAGGCAACGAACGCCGCGCCATAGAGGCTTTCTGCGAAAGGGAAGGGGTCAAAAACGTTGTGTTGACCGGCTTCGTAAACCAATCAGCCATTCCTTACTATTATCCGACCGCAGATGTTCTGGCCCTAACTTCGAGCTTTGAGGCCTACGGCCTCGTTGCCACGGAGGCCAGTGTTTTCGGATTGCCGATTTTGGTCAGTGATCGAGTGGGCTGCATCGGCCCCCAGGACACGGCGCAACCGGGACGCAATGCCATCGTGTTCCCTTGCGGGGACACGGAACGACTGAGCCAAGCCATCGAACTGCTTTGCAAGGATCGCAATCTTTACGCCGCCATGTCATCCAACTCGACTCCAATTTCTGAGTCGCAGGATGAGGTAGTTGCCGCTCGGCTGCTGAGGAGTGCCGTGCTCTGCCTTCATGAGATGGGTCCAAGACAGCCTAACTCAGCTATTCGATCACAGTTGAGGTCCGAGGCAGCGTCCCTATGAATGCAAACCCGATTCTGCTCCAGCGGCCTCAAGCTAATCGGTTTCAGTTGTCTGCAACCCCCATGAGGCGGGGTTTGAACGCTGCCACCCACCTCAAAATTTATGTTGGTCTGGTGGGTATTTGTGGCCTGCTGCTCTACGTTTTCTCCCCGGCACTGACCCTCATCCTGAGCGGAATCCTGGTTGGCACCCCGCTACTAGCGTTGGGGATTGTCGAGGCCCGCCGCGATTCACTGTGGATTAATCCGTTGTCTCTCTTTCTTCTTTACCTTGGCATGCAACTGGGACCTGCAGCCGCGTGGGAAGGAATCAAACTTATCAGCGATGGTTCGTTAGACTTTCCCTCATTGCGTATTTCCGTGCGTGATATTGCGACGGGATACTTCCTTACTCTTATTGGTACTTGCGTAATGGCTCTCGGCCTGCGGGCTTTTCGTCCCCGTCCAGGGTGGCAGGTTGCGGGGCCGATTAACTGGAAACCCCAATGGATTTTCCTGCTGTATACACTCGGAATTGCTATAACGTACCGTCCCGGTGCATTTTTATTCATGGGCGCGTTCAGTGGGGTCCTGGAGGGTGGGCCCCTGGCCGTGCTTCTGGCGTTCGCGTTTTCGAGCGCGGACAGGCGCGGGGCGTTGTCCACAAAGCTTCTGTTCTGCGCAGGAGTAGCGATCTACGTCGCTGCCGCGTTCTTCAGTGACCATAACTCGAAGGCTGCTACCATGCTGGCGCTCCTGCCGGTAATTGTTTTGGTCAGCCGCCACCAGAAGTACCGAAAGTTGATTCCCGCAGCGGCAATTTTTTTGGCGGTCTTGTATCTCGGCGTTATAGCCCCAGCAGTGAATGATTCTCGTACAGCGAAGGGGCGCGACTCTTATGACAAGGTCATGACGGCTCTCTACTCTTCCTCACCGTTCTACACGGGCGAGCCTCTGCTGCTGTCTCTGCAAGACCAGTTTGACGGTTTGATGGGCCGGCTGTTTGAGATGCCGCCGGTCACGGGTTTCATGGTGAGTGAGGTCAGAAGGTCGGGTTTTCAGCTGGGCAATACCATGAAAACTTTGTACTACGCCTTCATTCCACGGATTATCTGGCCCGGGAAGCCGGCGGTCACCAGGGGTGCATGGTTCACGACTTACCTGGGTGTGGCTCCTCGAGAGGCAGAGGCGACCACCTCGACCGGCATGACTACGGTCGGCGAGTGGTACTGGAATTTCGGCGTCCTTGGAGTTGCGGTTGGAATGTTTCTGACCGGTGCGTTACTAAGCGGTTTGTGGCGATTGGCGGGAAGCTATCCCATCCACAAGCCGGCAAACATGGTCCTCTATACTGCCACCTTGATCTACGTTATTAATCTTCCAGATGCCACTTCGCCTATTGTTTCCTGTGTAGCTCTATATGTTTTGTTTGGTGTTGTCTTATATCTCCGAAAGGTCGGGCGACGCCCAGATTTTTCCAACCTCGCGAGGAACAATTATGCGAGGCGGGCGATAAGTTAGTGAGAGTGCATCTGGACGCCTCGCGACTACCGCAGATTGACTGGCTCAGAGCGCTGGCGGCCCTAGGGGTTTTTGTTTTTCATGTGTCGGCGCTCGCCGGGTTTCCAAAGCTAGTTCTTCCAGATTTCAGCCTTTTCGGAAAGCACTTTTCTCACGTGCCTTCAGTATTCACGCTCGGCGCAACGGGAGTGAACCTGTTCTTTGTTCTAAGCGGTTTTTGTTTGGCTCTGCAACAATGGCGCCGGGGCGAGAAGATACTCAGCGGCCGAGCTCTCCAATCTTATGCCCGTAACCGGGCGGCCCGCATCGTGCCCGCGTATTGGGCGGCGGTAATTCTTTCCATGATGGTGGCGATCTACTTGAGCAGCTTTGGAGTGAGGCAGCTTTTCGTTACCACCGTTGTTCACCTGTTGTTCCTGCACGGGTTTGACCCGCACTCATTCCTCTCCTTGAATGCGGCGTTATGGTCAATGGCGATTGAAGTGCAGTTTTACGTATGTTTCCCCATGCTGCTGCGCTTATATCAAAAGCTCGAAGCAACAAAATTCCTATTCTTGCTTGGCAGCGCGAGCATGGCATATCGGTTGCTCGTTGCTGCGCTCCCCCTGCCAACGCGACCCTTTGGCGGCATCGAGCTAGGTTCATTTTTGTCTTACCAGATTCCGGGAAGAATTCTCGAATTTGCGCTCGGGATGTGGCTCGCAGATGTGTATTTGCATAGACGCGATGAATGGAAATCCACGTTTGCATGGGTTTGGATGCCGTTACTGCCAGCAGCTTTATGGTGTCGAGCCGCTGGCCCTCGCTTCATGGCCGACCCGGTCATGGGAGTGCTTTACTGCGCCGTCACTGGGTTTGCCATTTTCTACATGGGAGCGCTAGCGGTCGGAATCACGAGTTTTGGCGAAGCGCGTGCGGCGGCATTTGGCCGGGCTTCTTACAGTTTCTTTTTGATCCATCTTCCCGTGCTCGACCTGGTGGCGCGTCGCTGGCCAGCAGACTATGGCCACCCCTACGCGAGTTTCGGACGTCTCTTTGTTGTGGGATTTCTGACGAGCGCCGTAGCCAGCGCTGCACTCTATCACGGCGTTGAGCTACCTTTGTGGAAACGAATGCGAGGGGTACCGGAGACGGAACCGTCCGCGGAAACCCGTACACCCAGCCACATTGTTATGATCGCCGCAACTCCCGCTGAGCAACAGATCGTATGACGCGTCTGAATTTCGTGCTCCCAAACCACTTCTGACCGATGCGCGTCTTACTGAATGCCGTTGCAGCGAAGATGGGCGGAGCGGCCAATTACATCCGGACGCTGGCCCGAGAACTCGCGGACGCCGACCAGCATGAGTTCCTTTTCCTGGTGCCTGAGTCACAAGCCGCCGCCATTCGGGAAATTGCTCCCCAGATTC
>JAOAPL010000109.1 GCA_025462925.1 Acidobacteriaceae bacterium | reverse complement strand
TTGCGCGGCAGCAGGAAATTGCGCCCGTAGCCCTCGGCGACTTTTACCACGTCACCGCGCGAGCCGAGCCTTGCTACATCTTCTTTCAGAATGACATCCATTTTCAGAACTCCGTCTTTGAATGTGTGGCACAGCCGCCCTCGGCTGTGGAGAGAACGCCCAATGAGCACTCCCTGAAAACCCTTCCGCACTCGCGTACGACTGCGGCCTTTTAAAGCTATCCGCGTGATGCGAACGGCAGCAGCGCAATATTACGAGCCTGCTTGATTGCTGCCGAAACGCGGCGCTGGTGCGGCGTGCATACACCGGTCAAGCGGCGCGGAACGATCTTGCCCTTCTCGGCAACGAATTGCCCGAGTAGACGAACGTCCTTGTAATTGATGGAGTCGATCTTCTCCACGCAGAACTTGCAGACCTTTTTGCGGCGGAAGAACTTGCGGCCGCCTTCACGACCACCGCCTTCGCGACCACCGCCAGGCCCGCCCTGTGGACGTCCACCCTGCGGACGCGGTCCGCCTTCACGACGTTGATATCCACCACCCGTCGATCCGCCCGTGCTTGCTGTTGTTGCCGGCTTTACTTCATCAGCCATAATTCCCTCTCTATTTCCAATTCAGTCTTTTCTAAAATTTGTCTCGTACGGGTGCCCCATCTGTGACGAAGTCACAGGTGGGATCATCAGCCCGCAAAACCAAAAAGCTATGCCGATGCTTCCGGAGCCGCTTCCCCAGCCGACGCTTCCGCAACCGGCAATGGTGCCGGAGCTTCCGGTGCTGGAGTCGGGATCGCGCTGCGCTTCACCTTGCTGGCGCGAAGCTTCTGGATCTTCTCCGCACGCTTCTGGATCTCATCCACGCGGACGGTGATGAACTTGATCACCGGCTCGCTGACTCGCAGACGACGCTCCACTTCGTGAATGGCTGGTCCATCCGCTTCCAGCGTCATGAGGATGTAAATACCATCGTTGAAATTGCGGACCATGTAAGCCAGACGACGCTTGCCCATGCGCTCGGAGTTCTTTACCTTCGCGCCTGCCGTTACGGCATTCGATTCCAGGTTCGACACCAGCTTGTCCAGATTTTCATCCGTCATGTCCGGACGAACGATAAACATCACTTCGTATATACGTTGCATATCTTCTCCAATTTTCCTGTTGCGGCCTTGCGCTCTCTCAACGCCAATTTCAGCGTTCGCTTCACGATCGCCTAAACTCAAGGCCTTTGAATCTCAATCACAAATCACAAATCGCCAATCACAAATGCCTTACTTCGCGCTCTCCGCTTTGCGATTGAACTTGTTCATCGCCGCAGCCGCGCCTTCTTCCAAAATCACTTCCACCGCGTCGGCCGTGCGGTCCAACATCTCGTCCACTACCGTTAATTCTTTCTTCTTCCACGGCGAGAGCACATATTGCGCTCCGTCCTTCACCGGATGGTCTGGCCCGATTCCCATCCGGATCCGCAAGAACTCTTGCGTGCCCAGCGCACCGATGACCGACTCCATCCCGTTGTGCCCTGCCGAACTGCCTCGCTCCTGCACTTTTATTGTGCCCAGAGGAAAATCCAGTTCGTCGTAGATCACGATCAAGTCCCGGTTCACGTTCAACTCGTTCGCTTCGCCGTACTTCGCCCACAACTCCCTCACGGACATCCCGCTCAGGTTCATGAACGTTTCAGGCTTCGCCAGCAAAACCGGCTCGTTCCCGATCACCGCCCTCGCGGTTAGCGCCTTACAGTGCCGGTTCGTGACCTGCACCTTGCACCGGTCGGCGATCCGCTCGATAGCCAGATAGCCCATGTTATGCGGCGTAAACTGGTACTCGATTCCCGGATTGCCCAACCCGACAATCAGCTTCACGCGGCTTACTTCTTGCCGGCAGGCGCAGCAGGAGCAGCACCTTCTTCAGTCTCCTGCTTGCCTTTCTTAATGACTTCCGGCTCAGTCGACGCAGAGCCTTCAGCAGCAACCGCTTCAGGAGTCGCCACAACTTCTTCCTTCACCGTGGTGATGTGCGCGATGGCCTGGTCTTCCGGCGTCAGGAATTTCAACTTGCCGCCGTGCGGCAGATCGGCCACACGGATAACCTGGCCGAACACCAACTGGCTCACGTCCACATCAATGTGGCTCGGGATGTCACTAGGCAGGCACTCAATCTCGACTTCACGCAGCACCTGATCCATGATTCCGCCCTGTTGCTTCACACCCGCGGACTCGCCAACCAGTTGCAGCGGAACCGCCACCCGGATGGTCTTGGCCATATCGATGCGTTTTAGGTCGATGTGCAGCAGATTGCTCTTGATCGGGTCATATTGCCAGTCCACGATCATGACTTTTTCTTTGCCGCCATCGGCGATTTGCAGGTCGAAGATGGTGTTGTGACCGCTGTCAGAATGCAGGATTTTCGTGATCTGTTTCGGATTCACCGTCACTGCGATCGAATCCTTCTTCGCGCCGTAAACCACGGCCGGAATCCGACCCGTAACGCGGACGCGCCGGGCTTCGTTCTTCCCGCGCGATTCCGGTGTTCTCTGCTGTGCTTCTACCACTTCATTCGAGATCATTTGCCTTCGTTTCCTTTACAGAAATCTTCAACTTCAAAATCTTTGCCGTTATAAGAACAACGTACTCACTGAAGTCTCTTCGTGTATCGACTGGATCGCCCGTGCGATCAATCCAGCGATCGACAGCACCTTGATCTTCGGTTCGTTCTTCGCCGCTTCGCTCGCCGGGATCGTATTGGTCACCACTACTTGCTCCAGCACCGAATTCCCGATCCGCTCGATCGCCGGCGGCGACAATACCGCATGCGACGCGCACGCAAACACCTTCAATGCCCCGGCATTCTTCAATGCTTCTGCCGTCTTAACCGTCGTCCCCGCCGTGTCGATAATGTCGTCGATGATCAGGCAATTTCTGCCGCTCACATCTCCGATCACGTGCATCACTTCGGTCGTGTTTATGTCCGTTCGCCGCTTGTCCACAATGGCCAGTGCCGCATCCATCTTCTTGGCCACAAACCGCGCGCGTTCCACGCCACCTGCATCCGGCGACACCACCGTCAGGTTCGGCAGTTCCATCTTCCTGAAGTAATCCACCAGCACCGGCGACGCTAATATTTGGTCCACCGGAATATTGAAATACCCTCGTATCTGCGGTGCGTGCAGATCCACTACCAGTGCCCGATGCGCTCCCGCGGTGGTCAACAGATCCGCCACCAGCTTCGCCGATATCGCTACTCTCGGCTTGTCCTTGCGGTCCTGCCGGGCGTATCCGAAATACGGGATCACCGTCGTAATGCGCCTTGCCGATGCGCGCTTCAGCGCGTCAATCATCAGCAACAATTCCATCAGGTGCTCATCCACCGGCTTGCAAGTGGGCTGCACCACAAAAACGTCTGCGCCTCTGACGTTCTCCAGTACCTGGAGATAAACTTCGCCGTCAGCGAATCTTGTTATATGAGCCTGCCCGCGCGGTATTCCAAGAAACGCGCAAATCTCATCTGCCAGTGGCTCATTTGCCGTGCCGCAAAGGATCTTCAGCTTCTCGTCATGACGGCCGCGTTGCGGCTTGCGCTCGCCCTTGGCGTCATGCTGCTGTTGACCCTTTTTATCGTCCCCTTGCCCCGGGTTAACTTGCGCTTTGTCAGTTGCCGTAGTCGCCATGATTGTCCCACTCCTGAGCTTTTTTTCTACAAGCCTGGGTTGAAGACGGAACAAATTCCGTGCCGTCCTGACGAATCGCTGAACAACAACTTCTTTGCACTACAAATCTCTGGCTGGGCGACTAGGATTCGAACCTAGACAAAGTGCTCCAAAGGCACTTGACCTACCATTAGTCGATCGCCCAA
>JAOAPL010000101.1 GCA_025462925.1 Acidobacteriaceae bacterium | reverse complement strand
TGTCGAACCTGGATCCGTCGATCGTGGTGCCGCTGATCCCGAGGCGCACGTCAGTGATGGTAAAAAAAGAATTGTTTGCGGTACCGCTGTTGTCGAAGGCGATGAGGTTGGCGTCATTCGTGCCAGTTGACCGCAGGAATCGGGAGGCGGCCATCGCAAGCATGGAGCATGCGACGGACGTGATGAAGGCAGGCGTGAACATGACCGCATTCCCTGAGGGAACTCGATCGGCCGATGGCAAACTGCTTCCATTCAAAAAAGGCCCATTCCATCTTGCGATGGAAAGCGGCGTGCCGGTGCTGCCGATGACGATCTTTGGCACGGAGAAGATGATGCCGAAGAACACGTGGAAGATCGCGGGGGGGAAGGCGACGCTGATCTTTCATCCGCCGATATCGCCGAAGGATTTTTCCGATAAAGATGATCTGATGAAAGCAGTGCGGGACAAGATTGCAAGTGGATTGCCGGAGGAGATGCGGTGAACGCGAGGAGGTTAATATGCCTTCATATTTAGTGGTGAATATTGATGTGACGGATCCAACCCGCTACCAGGATTACATTCGGGCGGTTCCGCCTACGATTGAACAGTATGGCGGGAAATATCTGGCGCGCGGTGGACGCGTCGAGGTGCTCGAGGGCAGGTGGAATCCCAAGCGGATGGCGATCGTGGAGTTTCCGTCGGCGGAACAGGCGAAGGCGTGGTGGGACTCGACAGAATACGCTGGGCCGAAAGCGATTCGGCAATCGTGTTCGCGCGGTGAGATCGTCCTCTTGGAAGGACTGTAATTAATTTGGCGAGATATTTCCTGTCCACTTGAAATCGTTGTTGGTGACCGTGACCTGCACTATGCCCGAATCGTTCTTCGCGACGCGGGGACCCGCCTGAGTTTTCTTCTTTCCGCTGGCGTCGACGTAATCAATCTGCAATGTCGAAGGGCCGAAGGGCTTGATGCGGTTCTTATGCACGGCGCCCGGAGCGATGGACGACACTCCATACGATCCGCCGTTGTAAGTGACTTCGATATTGCGAATGGGGGCGTCACTCTTATTGTCGATCACGACCGTGATAACGCGTGATGCGCAGGCAGAGAGAGCGAGGCAAAGTGTCGCGGCAAAAATGAGAAAGAAAGTCTTTCGGATGGACATGAGAAGAACTTAGTTTAACTCTTCTTCTCGATGACGCGGGCGCTGAGGACCACACCGCTACGGTCGTCGTGCAGTCGCAAAGGAAAAGCGAGCACGTTCCACACCCAGCGCGGATTCTTCTTCGGGAGATTTGGAAGCCCGCGGAAACTCCTGTCCACGTAAGTTTCGCGAGTGTTGGCAACTGTCTGAATGATCTCTTCCCATTCGCCGCGGAGCTCGGGGAACTCGTCGAACAAGTTTTTTCCCACAAACCAGAAGCGCCTTTTGTCATACAGCTTGGCAAAAGTGTCGTTCACATATTGCCAGTTGCCTTCGTCGTCCATGATTTCGAGGACGACATCGTCTCCCATGGCCATGCTGATGCGGGAGTAGAAAAAGTCGCGGGCGTCGACGACGACAGGTTTGCCGCGGCGCTTCGCTTCGAAAGAACGCAGAGCGGCGAGCAGGTCGTCGACTGAGCTGTGTCCTTTTAAGAGATGCATGTCTTCGACGCCGCCGAATTTCCGTTCCAGAGTCGCCGAGAGAATGATGATGGGCACTTGCGGACGCTTCTCGCGAAGAGTCTCAGCGACCGAAGTCCCGAACTTGCCTTCGCCGAGATGGTAGTCGAGGATAGCGATATCGATGTTGTCGATTTTGCTTTCCGCATCTTCAATCGAGGAGGAGGAAATCGCTTCGTATCCGTTCTGGCGCAGAATGGCGGCGCGGAGGATCAGCAAGTCGGCGCGATCGTCTAGGAGCAAAACCCGGATAGGTTTGGTGTCGATTTTCTTTGCTTCGGAGTCAGATATCGCCATGAGGTGGATGAATGGATTTACTGAGCTGTATAGGACGCGCAGTCTTCGATCTTCCCGCTGCAGGTACTTGGATGCAGGCGCCAGCGCTAACGTCTAAAACTATTCTTTCACTTCCGCAGTTTTTGCGGAAGAGCTTGCACGCACTGCTTTAGCAAGTTCGGGTAACTTGTTGAATACAGATACGCTTTTCAGCCATTCCTTGTTGTCGATTGCGGGATATCCGCTGACTAGTTTCCCCGCTTCTACGTCATTTGGAATTCCGCTTTGTGCAGTAGCGATGACGCCATCGCCGATGTGACAATGTCCGGCGACGCCGACTTGTCCAGCGAGGATTACATTTTGTCCGACCTCGGTGGAGCCGGCCAATCCCACTTGCGCGCAGAGCAAAGAATTTTCGCCGACGCTGGAGCCGTGTCCTACCTGGACGAGGTTGTCAATCTTCGCGCCGCTGGATATGTGAGTCTCGCCGATGCTGGCGCGGTCTACGCATGCATTGGCCTGGACTTCGACGTCGCTTCCCAGAGTGGTGGTGCCAGACTGAACGATCTTGTACCAGTGGCCGGTGTCATCCTTCGCGAAGCCGAAGCCGTCAGCGCCGATGATGGCGCCGTTTTGCAGGATCACGTTGTCACCCAGGCGGCAGTGCTCGCGGACGACCGCATGAGCGTGAGCGAAGAAACCATTCCCGATCTGCGCGCCCTCGTAGATAACAACGTGGGGAAGCAACACGCAGTTGTCGCCGATGGAGGCGTTTGGTCCGACGACGACGTATGCACCAATGTGAGCATGCTTGCCGATCTTGGCCGAACGATCAATCACGGCCGTCGAATGCACGCCTGCGCTATATCGGGGCGGCTGGTAAAAGAGTTCGATGGCCTTCGCAAAAGCAAGATAGGGATTCTTGATGCGCAGAGCGGCCGTCGTCTCTGTGGGGAGTCCGACAAAATCTTCGGCGACCAGCACTGCGGAAGCGCCGGTGGTCTTGGCCATGGCCGCGTATTTCGGATTGGCGACGAAGGTGATGTGTCCGTGAGTGGCATGCTCGATGCCGACTACGCCGGTGATGAGAGTGTTTTCTTGAGCGGGCGAGTGACAATCGAGACGCGCGCCGAGAGTCTCGGCGAGTTGCTTCAGCGTGAGTTTAGGCATGGAGGGATTCTACAGAGACCAGTTTCTGGTTTCTAGGAAGGTGGCAAGCTTGCTGCTTAATGGACACCTGTAACCGGACGGCTCGAAAGAAAGTGGTACAACATGCCGCAGGTTTTGTGGCATCATGTACCCATGAAAGCGACAGCATTGAGTATGGGAGCAACAACGGCGAAAATCTTGAACGATTTCTTCGAGGACTGGCTCGGAGAGTCGGCCAAGTCGGAGCAACAGATCGTGCATTTGGTTGAAGCAGGACTACCCACGAATGTCGTCCGGCGACTGCTGCACCGGGGGCTTTCCAAGGACGAAGTATTCATAGTGATCAATCCTCGAACTTTGAAACACCGCAAGAGCAAGAATCAGCGACTATCCAGAGAAGAATCTGAACGCGCGGTTCGAATGGTTCGCATTCTCGCGAGAGCGCAATCGGTACTCGGGAATCGAGAAGGAGCTCTAGACTGGCTGCGTGCGCCCAAAAAGCGGTTTGAAGGACGCTCACCTATAAACATGCTTTCCACCGAATCAGGAGGGCGTCTGGTTGAACAGATGCTGATCCAGATCGACGAAGGCATGTTTGCCTGATGATCCTTTGGAGGATCAGCAACTACGGCATACTCGACGGAAATGGCGGATTACTTTCATCCGCTCGCTGGCATACACAGGGCCGCGCAATTGTCTATTTGGCTGAAAGCCCTGCCGGTGCATTGGCTGAAGTGCTTGTCCACCTCGAACTTGATCCAGCAAATCTACCCCGCAGTTTTAAATTGCTGAAATCGGAAGCTCCTGACGGCATCTCTACCAAGGAGGTGCTTGAATCTGAGCTGGCCCAGGGGTGGAGGGAAGATCTCCTTATTACGCGAACTGTTGGCGATAAATGGCTTGCTTCAAACGGCAGTGCTCTGCTCAGAGTTCCATCCACAATCATCCCGGAAACCTACAATGTTCTCTTCAATCCAAATCATCCTGAAGCTGCGCTCGTAAAGACACTTTCCTTCCTGGAGTACCCGTGGGACCAGCGTCTATTTGAATGAGGAGCTTTGGAAAGAGAAGGCGAAAGCTACTTCTTTCTCTGCACCAGAAAATTGGCGAGTTGTTTCAGCGTCTCTGCGCGGTCACCGAAAGGCTTAAGGGCTTCGTTGGCCGACGCGACCAGCTCATCGGCGCGGCGGATGGATTCATCGACGCCGAAGAGCGCGGGGTAGGTCGCCTTGTCTGAAGCAGTGTCTTTGCCGGCGGTCTTGCCCAATTGCTCGGATGATTGGGTCACGTCAAGGACATCATCGACTATCTGAAATGCCAGGCCAATCGCGCGGCCGAAATCGCGCAGCCGATCGATCTCATCTTCCGTGCCGCCGGCGTAGAGGCCGCCACTCACGAGGCTGGCGGTGATGAGAGCGCCGGTCTTGGCGCGATGGATGTATTCGAGGACGGTGGCATCGGGTTTCTGGTGCTCTGATTCCAGGTCGATGACCTGGCCACCGATCATGCCGGCGATAGTCCCCGTGCCTCGGGAAATCTCTTCGATGATGCGAACGCGGGCCTCTGCGGGGCAGCGCAGTCTCGAGAGCACCTCATACGCATAGGTCTGAAGGGCATCGCCGGCGAGGATCGCGGTGGCCTCGCCAAAAACTTTGTGGCAAGTGGGCTGTCCGCGGCGGAGATCGTCATTGTCGAGCGCAGGCAGATCGTCATGCACCAGAGAATATGTGTGCAGCATCTCCAGCGCCGAGCCGAGCTCTTCTATTCCTTCGGGCAGAGCAGCATTGCGGGAGACTGCGCGCGCGGCCTCCATGCACAGGATAGGCCGGATGCGTTTGCCGCCCGCGAACACGCTGTGGCGCATGGCGCGGTGGATCGATTGCGGATAGGCGCTGTCGGCAGGGAGCAGCCGTTGCAGGGCTTCGTCGATAGTCCGGCAGCCGGACTCTAGCGTGTCCTTGAGCATGGGCGGATTACTTTTTTGAGTTCCGGTCTGGAGCATTGTTATCGAAAGGCTCGGGTTGGATCTTGCTGCCTTGCTTGAGCAGGATCTCCACTTTTCCTTCTGCGGTCTCCAGCTCTGAGCGGCAATCGTTGGAGAGCTTCATGCCCTCTTCGAACAGGGCGAGCGCCTGTTCCAGAGGGATGTCGCCCTTCTCAAGCTGATCCACGATCTGTTCGAGCCGTTGCAGGCAGTCTTCAAATTTCGGCACGGGATGATTGTAAATCAGGCGCTTCCATGCTGTTGGTGAATCCATTAAGTTAGTAGGTGCGGGAAGCTGCACGTACCGTGCGCCCGGCATGGCCAAGATGGAGACTCCGGAATCAGCAACGCTGGTTTTGCTGGCGAGCGGGATGGCAAGAGCGCGGTGGAAGCGTCGTAGGTTTTAGGAACCTCCAGTGCAGAAAAAAGACCCGCCAGTGCGGCGGGCTTTTTTTGCGCTCACTCTGATGTTATTTCATTCCTAGCTGCCAGAAGAGGTAGGTGTAGATGTCTGTCCATTCCTGAATCTGTTTGCTGACGGGCTTCCCGACGCCGTGTCCGGCTTTGGGTTCGATGCGCATGAGAATGGGGCGGTCAGGACCGTTTGCCGCGGCGGCTTGCATCAACGCGGTCATCTTCTTCGCATGAAGCGGATCTACGCGAGTGTCGCCTTCTGAAGTGAAGAAGAGAATCGAAGGATAGAGAGTCTTCTCCTTAACGTTGTGATAGGGGGAATAGGCGTAGAGCCATTTGAATTGCTCCGGATCCTCAGAAGAGCCGTATTCGGGGATCCAGAGGCGCGCGATCTGAAACTGGTGATAGCGGATCATGTCGAGCAGCGGAACTCCGCAGACGACCGCGCGATACAAATCCGGGCGCTGCGTGAGTACGGCCCCGGTGAGTAGTCCGCCGTTGCTGCGCCCATAAACAGCGAGTTGATCTTTGTCAGTGTATTTCTGCGCGATGAGATATTCCGCGGCAGCGATGAAGTCATCAAAGACGTTCTGCTTCTTCGACAGCATGCCGGCACGGTGCCATTCCTCGCCGTATTCACTGCCGCCGCGAAGATTCGCGTCAGCATAGACACCGCCATTTTCCAGCCAGAGATATAGCCATCCTGAAAATGCGGGAGTACGGCTGATGTTGAAGCCGCCGTATCCGGTGAGCATGGTCGGGTTCTTGCCGTCGAGCTTGGTCCCTTTTTTGCTGACGATGAACATGGGAATTTTCGTCCCATCTTTCGACGGATAGAAGACCTGCTTCATCTCATAGGCGGAGCCATCGACGGGTGCATTGATCCGCGCCCATTCCGTAGTCTTGCCCGAGGCGATGTCATAGCGATAAATACTGGGTGCGACGGTAAACGAATCAAACCTGAATAGTGCTTCTTTGCTGTACCACTCGCCGCCGATGCCGCTGACGCTCCCGAGAGATGGAAGAGGAATATCACTGAGGTGCTTGCCGTCGAGCGAAAAGACCTTCAGCCGGGAGCTGGCATCCTTCTCATATTCCGCAATCAACTTGCCGCCGATCACGCCAATGTTTTTCACGACAGAATCTGCCTGAGGAATGATCTCTTTCCAGTTCTCGCGTTTGGGATTGGACGCGGCAACTTTGAAGATGTGGAAGCGGGTAGCTCCGTCATTTGTCTGGATGTAGAGATCGCCCTTGAAGACTTGTCCGTAGTACACGAAATCTTTGCCGCCCGCGACGAGTTGCGGCGTGTTGTCCGACTTTCTGAGGTCCAGTAAATAGAGGTCGGTACGTCCGGATGATCCCAGAGTTTCATGGATGACGAGCCAGTTGCCGTCTTCAGAGATATTGACATTGGGCCACTCCTGCGGCGGATGTCCTTCGCCGAAGACGTGCGCGTCTTTTAATCCGTCTAGATTGGCGCCGAGCTTGTGGAAGAAAATGTGGCGGTTATACATCTCCTGTCCGGCAGCAACGTCGCCCGGGCGCGGCAGTTTGGTGTAGTAGAAACCGGAGTTGTCCGGCAACCAAGCAATGCTAGCGGCGCGAGTGCGGTCAATATTCTCACCGAGAAGTTTTCCAGTATCAGTCTCGATGATTCGAAGCGTGCTGATCTCCGATCCGCCGGGCGAAGTGCCGTATGCGACGTATTTGCCGTCGTCCGATGGATGCCACCAGTCGAGCGCGACGGTGCCGTCGGCAGAGAGAGTGTTGGGATCGATAAGCACACGATCACTCCCGCTGATGCCATTACGAACATAGAGGATCGGCTGGTTCTGCGTGCCCTCCCGCCGGGAGTAGAAGTAAAGATTGCCGCGATTGGAAGGAGTGCCGATGCTGCCAATGGTCAGAAGCTGTTGCAATCGCGCGTTGATGCGCTCGCGCTGCGGCTGCTTATCGAGCAGGCTGCGGGTGTACGCGAGCTCGTCTCGCGTGAACTGCTGGGTTTCAGGATTGTTGGCGTCCTCGAGCCAGCGATAGGGATCGGCAATCTTTGTGCCATGCAAAGTGTCCTCGACGACCGCGACCTTGGCTTTTGGATAGCCGGGAGCCGGGGAGTCATCCTTGGATTTGCTGTCGTCAGTGCCAGCGAATACAACAGCAGCACATGAAAGAATCGCGAGAGAAAGCAGCATCAAGCGGGGAACTCCTGCCATAGTTGGTGACCTCGCAATGAGGATACAGTCGTGATGGAGAATTGTCAGCAGCAAGGGACGAAGCGAATTGCGGCGGCAGAGCTGTCATGTTAAATTAGATGGACGCACTCGCCCTGAGTGCGCGAGTA
>JAOAPL010000043.1 GCA_025462925.1 Acidobacteriaceae bacterium | reverse complement strand
ACCCACGGGTAAACGACCACTCAAGTCGGCGACCATCGTTCTTGCCAGGCCAGCAGGGAAACCCATATCGTCGATCACTCGCACCCAGCGACCTTTTGCATCCATTGCTTCGACGTATGGTGAAATCGCATGGATACCGGCTTGGTCTGCGGCGTACATACCCGTCGCCGTAAAGTATTCAATAAGACCATGAAGCAGCAGCCGCAGCGAGCCTCCCTGATATGGCTCGCCCATATCCAACTCCAGACTGTGCAGTTTTGTGAATCCCTTGAATGGTAGTACCTCGAATCCCGAGATGTAATGGACTGCCTTCAGTTCGGGCAGGAGATCACGTTTGTTCTCATCCCACGCTCCGGCTGGCGGACGCGCATTTCGGCTGGCAATCACTTTGAATGCAGGAAATGGCGGATTGCTCGCAAAGTATTCGTTGGGATAAACATCAACATCGCGCGGATGATCTATGGCCATCAATTTGACTTGATCCAGATAAACCACTTCTTCCATCGGTTCCATCAACCGGAAACTCAGTCTTCCGTTGCGCTGCTGCACTAGATCGCCAGGAACTTTAATGTATTCAGTCGGACGCGGCACATTGCGCTCGCCCGCACCTACCCAGTGCCCGATCACGCCGGCTCCGATCATGTCTCCAATCAGCCGATATCGTTTCCCATCCCACGCGAACAGCGTCGGACAGGAACTGCCACGCCGATCGATCTCCGAAACAACCTGCTCGCGGCCCGATGCCAACTGGATCTCGTCTTGTAGAACGCCGGTCGGCCACAGTACGCGAACCACGTCCGCTTCCGTTGCAGTACCCAAGCCCGCAATGATTTCCGATGTCCCCTGCCCGAGATACCCGGACGTCGCCTGAACCTCCCATTTCTGCCGCGTTGCGCCGGCAAAGACTTCTACCTTTGTGCCGATCCCGCTTTTGTTATCAGCCAGACCGCGAAGCGCGATTCGCAAATACTTGTTCTTGTTTCCGCCCTGATTGCGCAACAGCTTCATTGGGCCATGATTCTGCGTGACCAGCAGGTCAGTAGCGCCATCGCCGTCATAATCAACTGCAATCAGAGCACGGGGCCCGCGCAATTGGACGGCACTCAACCCGACTTCGCCGCTGACATCCTGGAACCCTTTGCTTCCCATGTTGCGGAAGAGGCGTATCTCTCCCCGACCATCCGCGGTCTCTCCCACGGCGGCCAGATCGATCCATCCATCATTGTCATAATCGAACGCCGTCACGCCCCAGCAGCGGACCCAGTTCATCTTCGGCAAGCTCACTTGCTCAAAACTTTTTCCGCCGACATTGCGCCAAAGAGTAAGGCCGGGAGCGCCCCAATGCGTGAATGCGACATCCATCCACCCGTCCTTATTAAAGTCAAAGACCGCCACGCCCGCAGCAGTGGCGGGCATAGTGCCGTGCCACGCGTTTACTTCAGTGAATTTTCCTTCCCGGGGATTTTGGAAAATAATGGGAGTCCTACCCCATTGGGTGACCAGCAGATCAGTGGCGCGGTCATTGTTGTAATCGGTCCCGATCGCGGCAATGCTGGGTACGGCGACTCCAAGGCCCACAGCCTCTGTGACATCAGTGAATGTGCCATTTCCATTGTTGCGCCACATATGGCTGGAAACGGACTTTGCGTCTCGCGGCAGTTCCAGCGGATTGGCACCTTCACGGGGAAAATCTTGAAAGTTGTTCGTATACAGATCAAGATCGCCATCGTGATCGTAATCAATGAAGGTCATGCCCAGCGTCGAGCCACTGCGTATTCCGGCTTCCTTCGTAACATCGCGGAATTTGCCATCCTTCTCGTTATGCAAAAGAATCACGCCCGCGACGCCGCTGATGGCTAGGTCAATTCGCCCATCGTTGTCGTAATCTCCAGCAGCGCAACCCAGCGCATGAAGCTCTGGATCGAGTCCCGCTTCTTTGGTGACATCAGCAAAACGACCGTTGCCCAGATTTCGGAACAGCGCAAGGTTGCCTGATTTACTCCCGTTCAGCGTCAACAGGTCCGGCTTCCCGTCACCGTCATAGTCGAGGAAGCAAGCACCCGATCCCAGGTAATCGGAAATATTTTGGAGGGCACCTTTCTCGTTTGGCGCACTACTCGACAGAGGCAATCCAGACTCCTGCCCTACTTCGGCGAAGTGGACGCGGATCGCTGCTGGAACAATTGTTGCCACTGGGAATGGCTCTTCGGCCTTCGAATATTTCCCTTGTTCGCCATAGGCCGTGCTTATGGCCTCGCCCAGCTTCGATTTCGTCAACTGCTGAAAAGTTGAGAGATGCTGGCGCGCCCGAGTCATATCGCCCGCGAGCTGATAGGCGCGCGATAAAGCATATTCCGCCGAGGCATGATTGGGATTCAGCTTCAATGCATAGTTCAATGCATCAATTGCTTCCGCCTGATGCTTCAACTGCAACTGACAACTGCCGATGAAATAGAGCGTATCTGGATCTTCAGGATCAATCTGGAGCACTCGCCGAAACGCATCCAGTGCGGGCTCGTATTCGCCGATGCTTCGATACAACAGGCCCAGGTTGTACCACGCGAATGGGTCTTGTGGATTCCGGTTCGTGGCCAATTGCAGGACCGATCGCGCCACCTCCACGTCTTGCAGGTTCAGTAGCGCGATTCCACGATTCACCTCCGCAGCAAAAAACCTGGGGTCAGCCGCAATTGATTTTTCAAAAAATTGGGCCGCCTTCTTGAATTCCTGCCGGCCCAGATAGGCAACACCGATGCTGTTGAGACGCACAGCATTCTCTGACGCGCCGGCGGTCTGGTTTTGCCCCAATGTCTTTTTGGCAGTAGTGTCGGATGAGACATTCAGGACACCCAAAATCAACGTTAGTGCCAGCGTGCAAGCGGCGACGCGGAAAATTTTCATATCATCCAAACGAAACAGGTTCTTATTTTTTTCTCAGCTATGGGCAGCAAGACTAGCAAGCATCGGGGGCATCTTCCATCCAGCACATTTTTCTTCAACTTGCGCGGCGATTCTTAAGACCATTTCCTCTTCGTATGGCCTGCCTACGATTTGAACTCCAATGGGAAGCCCTTCCGGCGAACTGCTAATTGGAACCACTGCACATGGATTTCCTAGAAGATTGAAGAATTCAGTGTAACTCCAAGCATCTAGGTATTTGATATTTTGTCCTTCGACGCTCCAGCTGCGCTCTCGGTGTTTAAATGCCGGAATCGAGCAGACCGGAGAAATGAAAATCGGCATCTCCTGCATCTGCTTTCGGAACTCCAGGCACACAAGGTCGCGCTCGATCCAAGCGTCCAGAAGATCTTGTGCCGAGAGCGGCTGCTCTTTAGCTACCCATCCGCAGAACTCTTTCAGTATCGGACTGATCTCGTTCTCCTGCCCCGCCAGCATGGGCGCAAGCAACATTCCGCCAGTGATGCCAAAAAACTTCCACCAAAGTTGCCGGGCTTTTTCTAGCCCCTCCGGACGACATTGGACGACTTCAAATCCGGAATCCTTCAACGCATTTGCAGCCGCTCGGACCGCGACGCGCGTTTCTGGCGTGACCGGGGTCCGCCCATCGTCTTCAAAATATCCGATCCTCACTTTTTCTGATTTTTCATCTCGCGAGAAGTGCAACGGAACCGGCGCGGCGGACGGATCACCATCGTCCGGCCCGGCTACCACTTTGAATAGAAGTTGTAGATCAGCCACGGTGCGCGCCATGGGACCGACCACACCGAGCGACGAGAATGGGCCCACCGACTGTGGAAAATGTCCTGTCGCCGGAATGCGGCCAGGAGTGGGCTTGAGCCCGCAAATACCGGTGAAGTGCGCGGGAACGCGAATCGATCCGCCGCCATCGCTGCCGATGCCGCCTGCTGAACAGCCCGATGCGATCGCCGCTGATTCTCCGCCACTCGAACCTCCGGCTGTCCGACTCAAGTCCCAAGGATTGTTGGTGCGCCCATACAGCAGGTTGTCAGTCTCCCACGCCATCAACAGTTCAGGCGTATTCGTATTTCCCAAAATGATCGCCCCGGCTTCCTTCAACCGCCTCACCAGAGGAGCATCGGTTTGGGCGACATGACCTGCGCGCAACTTTGACCCGGCTTCGCAGCGCAGTCCTGCTACATCGATCGAACTCTTGATGCTGATCGGCACTCCGTGCAGCGCTCCCAGTTCGTCGCCCCGCATCACTTCGCTCTCGGCTTCCTTCGCTCGCTTCCACGCACCATCGGAATCCACTTGAACAAACGCATTGAGCATAGGATTGATCTTCTCGATGCGCTGAAGATGAGCTTCTACGATTTCCACCGGCGACAACTTCTTGCGGCGGACAAGGTCGGCCATCACGCTGGCGGGGAGGGATACCAAATCATCCATGCGTAAAGATAACAAACCAGAACTCCCCGATACTGCTATCCTGTGCTCGATGAAACTCACTGCGCTGAGAAT
>JAOAPL010000031.1 GCA_025462925.1 Acidobacteriaceae bacterium | reverse complement strand
CTTCTCCCAATGACGTTTGCTGAAATCGGAATCGTGTGTTAAAAATCCTGACATGCGCAAATGGATGCGCGAGCGCATGAAGCGCCGTAAAAAATCATCGGAAAACATATCTGAGTCAACCGGCAAGATAGGCCAGGCGATAGATCCATCATTGCCCGCGCCCCTCATGCCCTCCTACGATTCTGACGCCGCTTCTGACGAAGACGTCGAGGCTGAGTCGGAGACCGCCGATTATGCTGACCTACCAGAAGCTGCGGAAGAGCCCCCGCGACGCGGCAAGCTCGTCGTAGAAACTCAGCCGGAATCCCCAAACACTCCACCCGGCGCCGAGGATGCCGCCATGCGCAAACCTCCCGGCAAACGCGAGCCCCGGGGAGTGGTGGTATTGGCAATCGGGTTGCCCGGTTCCGGGAAAACCACATGGTTCAAGCGTCGCGGAGTTACTCCTCTTTCCAGCGACATGCTGCGCAGCATTCTTTTTGACAGCATCACAGAGCAGCGATACCAGGGTCTTGTCTTCTCCACGTTGCGTTCGTTGCTACGCGCACGGCTCATCGCCAAGATGCCGTGGAATTATGTGGATGCAACCAATCTCTCCCCGCACGAGCGTCGTCAATGGATCAAGATGGCGCGCGGCTTTGGATATGAGGTCCAAGCGGTGTTCTTTGATGTGCCCCTCGAACTTTGCTTGGAACGCAATCGAAAGCGCGAGCGACAAGTCCAGGAAGACGTGATGCGACAGATGGCTTCCAAACTAAAACCTCCCACCTTCAAGGAAGGTTTCTCAAAGATCGTGCTGGTCCGAGTAAAGCAGGCCGGAGCAGAATAACCGGCCCGCGCCCTCTCGGAATCCAACTCACCTCGTTGCACTCACATCTATTCAGATATGTTGTGTTTTGGGATTTGCGTCGTCGCGGGCCTGGCTTTGCTGTTGATTTATTCGATGTTAAGCGTTTCGGCTCAGCAGGAAGATTTATCGGAGCGATGGGAACGGGAGCTGCGCGACGAGCAGGAACGCGTGGGACAACAGGTCCGCGGCGCCGCGTGACCCATCCTGGATGCGAGTAGTTGACCGTTACTCGCGCCGCACAATACAATCGAAATCGAGTCTGGCGCTCGCCATTCCGTAGCTAGTCAGCCTGATTGCCCCCTCGTTCAATGGTAGGACAGCTGCCTCTGGAGCAGCATATCGGGGTTCGAATCCCTGGGGGGCAACCAACATTCGTAATCTACGCCGCATTCATCAATCCCAGGCGAGTTAACTCAGATTCCAATTCTTGTCGTGTCGGCGCAACGAACATGCTTTCCGTGTTGTCACGCTTGACAACGACGACTGGGATTTTACGCTTCTCTCCGCCGTTCCAGCGGATGACTTCTCTTTCCGCCTCTTTGTCTTCGTCCACGTTGATGTAGTCGTAGTTCACGCCGAGCGAATCCAGTTCCTCGCGCGTCTGCGCCGAGTGAGGACACCAATCCGCACCGTACACCGTCACTGCCGCCATTTCAACCTCCGTGGATTTCAAAAAGCTAGGACGCTCTCCTGCCGGTTCCGGATGGCTTACCTCTGCTGCCCTTAAAGGCCCAAATTAAGTATTTCTACCCAGTTCGCCCAAAATGCTGCATAATTCAGCCCCTCCCGGAGATTCGACCCTTGATAGGTGGCAGAGCCGCGGTACAAACTCGCGAAGTGCGTCGCATTGCTGCGATGGTCACCGGATTCACGCCCAAATTGGCGATGGACCAGATGGAGACCGCCGGATTCCACTTCCTCGAATTTGCATCTCGCGGTGAGATGCTCTCGGCCATGAAACAAAGCAAGGTGCACGCCGCCGTCGTCCATTGTGACCAGGCTGTCAACGGTAGTTGTGATTTTGACACTTTAGTCGAGATCCGGAAGCTAAGCGCGGACATGCCGCTGATCGCCTTAATGCCAAACGCCGCGCAGATCTCGCTCGCGGACGCGCTCCGCTTCGGCGCTGACAGAGTTGCCCGCAACGAACTCGAATTGAAAGATGCGCTTAATCTTGCTCTGAACGAGACACCCGTTTCCGCGCAGCCACAAGCGCCGCGACCCGTGACCTTGCGCAGTTCGCTCTGCGATCTCATCGGTGGCAGTGAGCCGATGCAGCGGCTTTATGACGCCATCCTGCGAGTGGCCGACAGCAACACGACAGTGATGATTCGCGGCGAGAGTGGCACCGGAAAGGAACTGGTGGCGCGTGCCATTGTTGCGCTGGGCCCGCGCGCAAACAAGCCGTTCGTGGGCTTGAACTGCGCGGCCTTGCCGGAAGCGTTGATCGAGTCAGAACTCTTCGGACACGAAAAGGGAGCTTTTACCGGGGCAGTAATCTCGCGTCCGGGGCACATCGAGATGGCCCATGGCGGAACGCTTTTTCTGGACGAGATAGCCACGCTGCCGGTGGCTTTGCAAACTAAACTTCTGCGTGTTCTAGAAGACCGCGCGGTGCAAAGGCTCGGCGGGAGCGGTTCAAAGAAGATCGACTTTCGTCTATTGACTGCAACGAATGAAAATCTGGAAGAGATGGTTCGCACTGGACGTTTCCGCGAAGATCTCTATTACCGCATTCACGTTGTGCCCATCTGCGTGCCGCCGTTACGCGAGCGCACCGAGGACATCGCTCTGCTCGCCGACCACTTCATCCGCATCTACTGCGCCGCGAACAACGTTCCTACAAAACGGCTTGACCTGGAGACGCTCGAAGTCCTGGAAGAAGGTTCATGGCAGGGCAACATTCGCGAATTTGAGAACCTGATCCAGCGGCTTGTCCTCATGGTTGAGGACAAGACCATCTGCGCCTATCACCTTCCGGAACAAATCCTCTACACCAGTGCCCGAAGACACGAATCTCTGCTCATTCCTACCGAGGGACTGGATTTTGACAGGGAGATGGAGCGCATCGAGGCTGCCTATCTCCGCGCGGCACTCCTCCGAGCCGCAGGCAAGAAAACAGTCGCTGCAGGTCTGCTTCGTATCAATGACCAGCGCATGAAATACCTCTGTCGCAAGTACAAGATTGAAAAGGAGAGTTAATTTTTAACCTTCGTGAGTTAAAAATTAACTGTTTTCGCTGCCAGCCGACCGTAGATTCATCCAATGAAATTCTAAGTTGCTGAAAACACAAGCACTCACTTTACACGCCAATCTCCACGCCATTGGCAGCCCGGATGCATTACTAAAGACATCCCGGCAACGGGCCCAACAAAAAATTCTAAAACTTTGAAAGATTGAGGATACAGAGATGGAGAAAAAGAGCTTGATCACTACCCGCGCAGCGGCGAAAAAGGCTTTAATCGCTTCGCGTTCCGGAATCTCTGCTGACGCCGGTTCCATGTCGGCCGATGCTGGGTCCCTTGCCGCAGATGCAGGTTCAATGTGCGCCGATGCAGGTTCGATGGCCGCCGACGCTGGCTCCATGGCCGCCGATGCTGGTTCACTCGCAGCCGATGCTGGCTCTATGGCAGCCGACGCCGGTTCCATGGCCGCTGATGCCGGCTCTATGGCTGCCGATGCAGGCTCTATGGCCGCGGATGCGGGTTCCTTGGCTGCTGACGCTGGCTCCATGGCCGCTGATGCTGGTTCGATGGCCGCGGATGCGGGTTCCTTGGCTGCTGATGCTGGCTCGATGGCAGCCGATGCTGGCTCGATGGCCGCTGACGCTGGTTCTATGGCCGCCGATGCAGGTTCGATGGCAGCTGACGCTGGCTCCATGGCCGCGGATGCAGGTTCCGTATCTCACACGATGGAGTAACTTCGGAGAGAGAAAAAAAGGGTTGAGCGATTTCGCTCAGCCCTTTTTCTTTGCCGGAAATCCGTGATTACCACAAGCGTCGCGCCACCGCTTCCACCACCGGACGAAATACCTCCGCAATGGTGCTGCGTCGTTCGCCATACACCCTTGCTGTTCCAGTCATGCCCGACCGCAATTTTCCGCTTTCATTGTCAACGTGCATCTCCATCACGTAATAGACCGGCGGATGCATGCCCTTATATTTCGCAGGCGGCATCAGCCCGGGAGCCAGCTCCTGCGACACTGGACTGAATGACGTGAAACTCGCTCTTACCGGCACCCAGTTAGCGTCCATTCGCAAGATTGCCTTATTGATCTGCTGGATTTTTTGGAACTCGTCTTCCTGCACATAAATCTGCGCTCGCATGTACGAAGTGTCCGCAACCTCCGCGACCAAAGTTCCCGCCGTGATATAGCTCCCAACCAGATCATGCACATGCGGGGTCGTAATGATCCCCGAAATGGGACTCTCGATAGAAAGCTGTCGTTGGCGTTCAGAGATTTGCCGTACAGACTCGGCCAGCCTTTGACGTTCTTGCTCGGAAGGGGAATACGATGCATACCGCAGTTGGGCCTGCAGGCTGCGAGCTGCTGCTTGCCCGTAATCGGCGGTGGCTTTGGCTGCGTCCGATTCCAGTTGCAAGTCGCGCAGGATTGCTATTGGCTGTCCGGCGGAAACACGCTCGCCTTCATCAGCCACCACCTCCAGCACCGTTCCCGGCACTGTGGCACGCAACGTTGTTCGCTGCGCGGGCTCAAGTACGAAACGTTCTTCCACTGTTTCACGCCACACGGGGATGCTGGCCAGAACGATCACAACCGTCATTCCCACGCTGATCTGCTTCCAGTGGGTGGCCACAAGTTCACGTTTGTCGAGGTACAACGCTTTAAGGAATGCCATAAGCTTTTTGATCCTGGATTTGAAGATCATGTACGCCATGCATCCGGCGGGGATGAATGCCCACTCCGGCGAATAGTTGAAGAAAATCCGATAGCTGATACGCACAAAAAACAACAGCAGCAAATAGCTGTACATTCCAGCCACTGCGCCATACGCCAAGAAGAAGAGCCTCCGACGCCACGGCAAGATCGGCACCGTCGCAGGCATGCGGAAGATATATTTCCGCACCGAGTTGGAAAGCAGGGCAGTGGAGTTGCCCTTCAGGTCAAAGAACCGCGTGAGTTCGCAGAAGATGTAATAGCCATCCATTCTCGCCAGCGGATTCAGGTTGATGATGATCACGAAAATGCCGCCGCTGAGGATGAACTTGTAAGCAATATCGTGCAGCCACGTTCCTTGGGGCGTCAGCCACCACAGGATCGTTACCCAGGTACAGATGATGATCTCTGACCATACTCCCGCCAACAGCGTCGCCACTCGTTGCCATCGCCCTCCATAAACATATATCTGCGTGACGTCGCAAAACACGCCGGGCATCAGGTACATGAGGAAGGCGCCCATCTTGTGTGATTCGCCGCCAAAGTGTTTGCACGTCATTCCGTGCGCGGTCTCATGTACCGCCCCTAGCAGCGCAAAAACAAGAAAAAATTCAACAAGATCCAGCAGGCCTTTTTGCGTGAAGTTGTAAAACTTCACGCTGTCGGCCCACACTTCGTCCCAGCGCGCGCCAAGGATCACGCACATCACCACTACCATCACTAGCGAAAATGTCGTGAACCATGTCGTGTAAACGAACTTGAGTTTGCCGTGGATCCAATTCAAGTATTTGTCCGGATCGAAATAGATGAGTTCGATGATCGCCAGATCGCTCGCGCTACTCTTACCATGTTTTTTTTGCAGTGCCTTGTGGCGATCGCTGGTCAGCTTGTTGAAAAGCGTGATGCTCTCTTCCTGCGGAGTCCGATACCAGAACTCCTTCTTCTCCATATTGTCGGCAAAAGTCTGGACAAACTCCGCGTTGATGCCGATGCCCTGCGTGCGCGTGAACAGCCGCGCGATTTCGGCGTAGGATCTCCGGCCATCGAACAGCTTGATGAGCTCGAATTGTTGTTTGCTGAAACGGAAGAAATGCGACGGCCCGTCCGGGATGATCACGTGGATCATGTGTCCTTCGCGCTCGTGGTGATCGCGCGCGATCATCTTGGGATGCGCGCAAGGGAAGGACTCTTGCATCCGCGCCGCCGGGGGATCGGGCAGCGTCACATTCATTACTTGAGTGAGGTTCATTTCGGCTTGGCCACGCGCACCAGCGCGCTGGTGCCCGGCATCATCTGGTCAGAGTTTTCTGCTAACTCGGCCAGCACTTCGATCGTTCCGCTGGCAGGGTCAACCACCGGGCTGACGGTGCGCACTTTCGCCAGGTGTGTTTCCTTTGGCGACAGCGGTGACAGCACCGTGATCTCTTGTGCCGTCGTAATCTTTCCGCGGAACGATTCCGGCAGAGTGAACTGGACATTCACTGGGCTGGTCGCGGTGACCCAGAAGAGTCGGTCATTCGGCGCGACCTTTTGTCCCGACCGCACATATCGTCGAGCGACGACTCCGGCGAACGGAGCGACAATGCGTGTCTTCTCGATCTCGAGGTCCAGCGATTGCAGCGTAGCTTTTGCATTGCGGACGTTTTGCTTCTCTCGCTCCAGTTGAAATCCGGAACCGATCATCTTGTAATGCGAATGCTCCAACTGCTTCTCGGTGATCAACTGCGCTTTGAACATCTCTTGATCACGCTCGTAATCGCTTTCCAGCACCTTTGCATCTGCCTCCCACGTCTTCAGGTCAGCCTCGATGCTGCGGATCTTTGCATCTGCCGCTTCGCGGTCCGCCTGCAACTGGCGATCGTCTATCCGCGCGAGTAGTTGTCCTTTTTGCACACGCGAACCTGTATCGACGAGGATCTCCGAGAGCACTCCATCCCGCTGCGCTTGCACGTCCACCTGGTTTTCGACAACGAGCACGCCGGAGGTCTCGTAGTAATTGACCGGTACGACGGGAGAGGCTGCATGGACCGGAGCCGCCGCGGCAGTAATCGCAACGTTAGCCGGGCGGTCACTGCTGCAGCCGACCAGCAGCGTCGTCCCGATTCCCGCGATCACCCACACAGATTTCCTGTAGCTCACAAGGCCTCCTCAGGCGTTATTACTCGTTACCAGCCGAACCATGTCCAGATCTTTGCCCATGCCCACATACCCACTCCGCGGAAGAGCACGAATCCAGCGCGGTGCCATCCTGCAGAGATCTTTCCGCGTCCCTGCATCCCAGGACGCATCAAGCCCTGAGAGTTCGGAACGGAGACTCGCGCATAAAAAACCCTCTTGTCCAACTCGGCGGTGCTAACTGGACTGATGACGTTCACCGCTCCCATAAATTTCGTGGTGGGAAAACTCTCGATCTTGATCGCGACTGTGTCGCCGTTTTGAATCAGGGGAACATCTTCTTCATCGATCGCAATATCCACCTGTGCACGCTCAGAACTCACGACCGTGGCCACAGTGTCTCCCAGGTCCAGCTTGCGGCCCATCATCTCTTCCATGTGTGGCGTGGCGACGATACCGTCCTGCGGCGCTCGGAGATGTGTCTTCTCCAGGCGCTCGCGGGCTCGCGCAACTTCTGAAGCCCAATAATCCACTTGCAGCCGCTGGATACCCGCTTCTGATCCGTCCTTGCCAGAGAGAGAGCGATTCATCTCCGCATTCGCAGTCGCATACTTTGCTTGCGCCGACGCCAACGCGCTGCGGTAGTCCCAATCTTCCAGGTCCGCGAGAATCGTTCCGGCTTTCACCGCGTCGCCTTCACGGACAAATACTTTTGATACCACTCCATCTACCGGCGTCTGAATCTTGCTTGTTGTTTCCGGCGTGACCGTCGCGTCGCCTACCACTCTCAGCGGCAGCGGACACAACACCAGGAACAGAGCAGTTGATACCGCCAGCACCACATACGCCGACCGCCGCCGCGAATTCATCGCCATGAACTCGTGTTTCTTTTGCAGCAGCGGTTCCAAAACACCGATGAATGGGACTTCCTTATACAAAGAAGCATTGCGCAGAGCGACCGTAGTCTGGCTCGCCAACACTTTGATCAATTCGAAATGCGTGTCGCTAAGGAAATCCGGATTGCGGCTCTCGAATGAGAGCACGCCAAGCCGCCCCTGCTCATCGGCCAGCGGGACTGAATAAAACGCGCGTTGTCCGGTCTGCGAAAAATACTCCTGGAACTTAAGCCGGGTCTCTTCGCGGTCGGCTTCCACGCGATTTCCGTGCTGGACCACGTAAACCTCATCCTCTGAGTGCATCGCCCATTCCAGTATGCCGCGTAGGACTTTCACGCTGGGCTCAGCTGAATTGATCTCGGTTTTTCCTGAGATGGCCTTCAACTGCAACTTGCCGTGGTGTTCCAATGCCACCGTCGCCCGGTCATAGGTCATGATCTTTTGCGGGCCGTTAACCACGAGCTGAATGATGCGGTCTGTATTGAGGCTGGATGTGATCTCCCGGCTCACTTCAACCAGTGTTTCCAGTATCTCGATCTTTCGCTCGGCTTCGAGCAAGCTGGCATTGTGGAGTGCGCTTCCCACTGTGATCAGAATCGTGTTGATGAAGAAGACGTCATCTTCCGTGAACAGCTTGCCATCCATCCGGTTAATGACTTCGAGTACGCCAACCTCGTAATTCATTGACACGATGGGCACGGCGATGATCGCCCGCACTGGTTTTTCCGGTGACGCTTCGTTGCGCTGCACCAGGCGCGGGTCGTTGGCTTTTTGGATCACGACACCTTTGCCATTGTCGGAGACTTCCGACGCAATCCCTTCTCCTGACTTCTGAAATGCCCCTATTTCTGTGGTGGGATCTTCACCAGCGCGGCTCATCAGGACAACCGAATCTTCTTCCACCATCCACAGATTCACCGCCTGCACATCAATGGTCTCGCGAATCTTCGACGTGATAATGGGGAGAAGATTGTCCAGCTTCAACGTGGAATTGAAGGACCGTTCCAGGTCATAGAGCTGGGTCATCCGATTGATAGATTCAAACTGCCCGTTGCGCTCGTTCTCGTAGGCCAATGCTGTCGCAAGGGCTAGGGCACTGAAGCCGGCGCAAGCTTCCAACCGCTGTAATTCTGCGGTTTCAATCTGTCGATCAAAACTGACAATCTCTATGAGCCCAAGAAAGACTTCGTCGATGGCGATAGGCAGATACCCGATCGACATGACGGTGCGCCGGACATCGATATGCGAATACTGCTCCCGAGATGTCGCTGCGCCTGCGAATGCGATGGCTTCGCGTTTGCGCCATGCGTCTGCCAAAGTCCCTGAATCGCGAGGGATTGAATGTTTCGGAACGGAAACGCTTCCCTTGGCTGCCTTGAATTTCCAGTGCGCCTCGCTGCCATTTTCTTCGAGCAGGTACAGGACCACGCCTGCTTCGGGGAAGAACTCGGAGATTTGGGACACGATGATTTCAGCGCGGGGGATTACTTCGCGTTCGGAAAGCAGCTTTGCGGCGAAGTCCGCGATATAACCCGACATCGCCGCTGCTTGTGTCGCCATGCGAGCGACTCCTGTGGTCCGCATTTTCAACGGAGCCCAAAATGAATTAGTTGAAAAAACGAGAGGGTTAACTTAAGGTGTCGGGACTGTAACAAACGACCCTGCGGGTGTCAACGAATCCCGGCAGGCGATCCGCGGAGGCCATCTTTGGATATCGACGTACACAAGAGCGGTGATGTCCATGTTTTAAAACTACGTGGCCCCTTTCGTCTCGGCCCGGCTGTGGAGACGTTCCGCGGGGCGATCGATGAGATCATGCGCACCGACGTCCCCCATGTCGTTGTCAATTTGACCGAAGTGAACAGCATGGACTCCAGCGGCATCGGTGCGCTGGTTCGATCGCAAACATCCGCCAAGCAGCAGGGCGGTGCCATCAAACTCGTCAATCCAAGCAAACTCGTAGTACAGACGCTGAAGTTGGTCGGCCTGCTCAATATTTTTGAAGTCCACCCCACCGAGGCTGATGCCGTCCAATCATTCGCGAACGGACATCAAGCCACAGCGGGCGTTTGACCGGTTTACGCAAGCGAGCCACTCTTCAATCTTTGCAGTGCCTCCTCTGCCGCTTCAAACAACTGCTCGAAAGACTTCACCACGAATAATACGGTCTGAAGCTGGTCGACTTCGAAATCCTGCTTGAACACCGCATCCAGAGAAAACGGACGCCGCTCGCAATTCGGCCCCAGCGCCTTGGCGCAATCAGCCGCCGACGAGATTAGTCCGCTGCCATAGACCTTGGTCACTCCACTTTCTTCAATCAGCCCGAATTCCACGGTGAACCAGAACAGCCTTGTAAGTAGCTTGACTTCTCTTTCCGTCTGCGCCGAAGTCGCAACTGCTCCGAAGCGCTGCAGAAAATCCGCGAATGTAGCATCGCTGTGTAGCGGCACGTGACCGAAGACGTCGTGAAAGATGTCGGGCTCGGGAAGATAATCCATCTGCTCTCTGGTGCGCACGATGATGGTTGTAGGGAATCGCCGTTCGGATAGGCACTTGAAGAACAGCTTGGCATCAAGAAACCCGCTGACCGGGACAGCTCGCCATCCCGTAAGCGCCTCTAGCCGGGAATTGACTAACTCCAGATCGGGCACGCGGTCCTGCACCAGCCCAATGCGCTCGATGCCGTTGCAGAATGCACCGCTGCCCGCATCCCTGAGTTGTGCCATGCGCCGCGAGAAGAGGACGCTCCAGATCTCATGTTGTTCCGGCAGGTACGCGTTCCAATTCTGTTCTATAAATGCTTCCAACTCATTTGTCACTGCTTCAATCATTATTGCCTCCAAAAAGAAAACGGCCCGTGAGGTTTCTCACGGGCCGTTTGTGATTTGATTTGTCTGCGCGCCTAGCGCATACGCCTCCGCACACGTCCCGTGTCTAGGGTCGCGTAGTAATAATAGGCGTAGGTCGCGGTGAAGCGCATGGAAGGAGTATTGATTAATATCAACCCAATGTCAATCCCAGATTCCTGCCATAAAACTATCAATTTCGGGAACCGTGGAGCCGACTTCAAAGACTCTGTGGTCCTCTGTGCTCTCTGTGGTTAAAGATCGTTGGTTCGCGTCCCCCGCGTCCTTTGCAGCGGTACCCTCATCCAATCAGCGTAAAATAATCACATGCAACGGATTTACATGGACAGCAACGCCACCACGCCGGTCCTCCCTGAGGTACTGGAAGCGATGCGTCCATACTACTTAGAGCATTTCGGTAACGCCTCATCCATTCACCATTACGGCCAGCACGCCCGCTCGGCGGTAGAGAAGGCGAGAGAATCGGTTGCAAAGCTGCTCGGATGCCGAGCCGCGGAAATCGTCTTCACCAGCGGCGGCACTGAGAGCGACAACCTTGGAGTGTTTGGAATCGCCGGCCCCGGCGACCACGTGATCACGTCCACCATCGAGCACCATGCCGTCTTGAATGCCTGCAAGTTGCTTGAGGAGCGCGGGATTGAAGTCGCCTACGTTGACGTTGATTCCCGCGGAGTCGTCGATCTTGATCTAATTCGCTCCGCCATTCGCCCCAATACGAAGCTCATCAGCATCATGATGGCGAACAATGAGACAGGAGTCTTGCAGCCCGTCGAAGAGATTGGCCGCATTGCAAAGGAATCGGGAGTGACGTTCCATACAGACGCCGTTCAGGCCGCCGGCAAAGTACCAATAGACGTCAAAAAGATCGGTTGCGATCTCCTCTCCATTTCGGGACACAAGATGCATGCGCCGCAGGGAACAGGTGCGCTCTATGTCCGCAAGGGAACTCTGTTGAAGCCGATGCTCATCGGCGGTAATCACGAGCGCCAGCGCCGCGCAGGAACCGAAAATCTTCCCGGTATTGTCGGCTTGGGCAAGGCAGCTGCCTTGGCCATACAAGCATTCGCCGACGGCAGCGTCGAAAAGATTGTTGCCATGCGCGACCGCCTCGAAGCATCGATCCTCAAGAACATCGACGACGCTGGCGTAAACGGCGAAAACGCGCGGCGCGTTCCTAACACCGCCAACATTCACATCGACCACATCGAAGGCGAAGCGCTGATCATTGCTCTCGACCTGAAGGGATTAGCAGTCTCTACCGGGGCTGCGTGCTCGTCCGGAGCGATTGAGCCGTCGCACGTTCTCACCGCAATGGGACTACCGCCCGACCAGGCGCGTTCCAGCATCCGCTTCAGCTTGGGTAAGCACAACCCCGAGGCCGATATCGATTTCGCCCTCTCGATCTTGCCAGATACGGTCGCGCGCCTGCGCGAGTTAAGCCCCGTTTATAATAAGAAGGTCGCTGTCAGCAGCTAGCTATCAGCCCCAAAGACAATGTCAGAAACCCAGACCATTGCCGTAGCCATGTCGGGCGGTGTCGATTCTTCGACCGTCGCGGCCATGCTGCGCGAAGAGGGACATAAGCTCGTCGGCCTGACCATGCAGCTCTGGAACCAGCGCCGTCTCGCCGACCAGCCCGGAATGGCCGAGAACCGCGAGGGCCGCTGCTGCTCACTCGACGACGTCTATGACGCGCGCCGCGTCGCTGAAACGCTCGACATCCCCTATTACGTCGTCAATCATCAGGACCGATTCGAGCGCGATGT
>JAOAPL010000012.1 GCA_025462925.1 Acidobacteriaceae bacterium | reverse complement strand
AACACCTGTGATCGCGTGCCCGGGCAAGATGACGATCACGGGCTTCATGCCAAGATTTTCCATCGCCGAAGCAAAGACAACTGAAACATCAATGCAATTGGCCGCATTGAGGGACAAGGTCTCGCGGGGAAAGCGGATACGCTGGGCTTGTCCGACGAAATTCCCGAAGGTGAAGATGCTGCTGACGTATCCGATACCGGACTGTCGAAGCGAGCGGAAGACGGCGTCGGCTTGCTGGCGAACTTGAGGCGAGAGGGCTGCGGGGTTCGGATTTGTGGTGTTGTATCCGGCAAAACGACTTTTCGGGTTCGCACGTTTGGCCAACGACACAATGCGTAGAACCGAGGGGTCGTGCGGAGTCACCCAGCGGGCAACATATTGCGCGTTCCCGAATTTCTTTCCCCAAAACAAATCTGAGGCTGCGTGGAGAAAAACGGGGGAGTCCTGCGCGAAGGCGGTGGATCCCATAGTGTCGACTGCGCGAACTTGCAACACCGTACGCTGAATCTCTTCATTGCTATAGACGTCGGGCAGCAGTTCCGGACTGAGGTGCAGAGAACGAGTCTCGCGCGGACCGATGATGACTGTTCGACTGGAAGGCAAGCTCACACCAGGAACTTGGGCGGAGATGGTTTCCAGCACGGGATTGTCAGACTGGTTGGTGATGGTTAGAACGGCAAGAGGCCAGTAGTCGGCGGCACCGGTGGTGAGAGCGGGAAAGATCTCGCCGCGTCCGGGAAGATCGAGCTTGTGCAGCACGAGCAGCGGGGAAATCGTAGATGCAGGAGGCGGCGTTTTGAGGGCTTGCTCCGGGAGTGGGACGTCGGGCGGCTTGAGGGTGAGTCGAGAGAAGTAGACCCAAGTAGCTGCGAGACCGGTCCCGAAGGTGACAGTTGTGAGTAGGAATACGAGCGCAAGAATCCGGACGGCGCGGTCTGAGAAGAATCTCGGCATACCCAGATTAGATGTGTGTGGCTCTGGATAGGTCGCTAGTACCTCAATGTAGATCTTTTAATGCAGGCACAGCAGCAACAGGAATGATCATGAATCCGGGCTTCCGGCCGAAGAACAGGAACTTGCGATCAGGGGACAGCGACGGATTGTAGTCCCATTCAGGGCTGTTCACGACTGCACCGAGGGTGATGGAAGGCGTCCACTTTCCGTGTTTGAAGAAGCTGGCGTACAAATCACCTCCGCCGATGCCGCCTTCGCGAGTGGAATAGAAGAGAAGGGTCTTTCCATCGGGAGTGACGTACGGACTGGTGTTGGAATCGCCAGAGTTGATCTCAGGACCAAGCTTCTCAGGCGCGGAATATTTTCCATGTTCCCACTTGGAGCGATAGATGGAGTTGTTGTTCGGCTTGGCATCGCGATCAGAGAAGAAGTAGAGGGTTCCATCTTTCGAGACGGTCGGCGAACCCTCTTTGCCGTCCGAGCTGACGCCTGCGATGTAAGTCGGAGTTCCCCAAGCGCCGTTTGTCTGTTCGACCATCCAGATGTCCATTTGCCGGGTTTTTGGATCGAAGGTGTCGCCCGGTCTGGGACGGGTGGAAATGAAGTAGATCTTCTTTCCGTCTGGGGAGAGACAGGGATCTAGGTCTGCCCACTCCTTGCCGGAAAAGCTTACCGGAGTTGGCATTTGCCATTTGCCGTCTGAATAGTGCGATTCAAAGATGAACAGGGTCTTATTCGTGCGGTTAGAGCGTGTGAAGTAAGCCGTTCGGGAATCTGGCGTAAACGTGATGGCGAATTCACTGCCTGTGGAAATCACGCCTTCGGAAAAGACTGCGGGTTCTTTCGCTGAGGGCGGGACACCGAGATTGATTGTCGCTTTTTGGCCGGAAACACAAATAGCAGCGAGAATTACTGTTGTAAGAATGCCGAATTTCATGATTTCAAATCCTCGATCTTGGAATACGAATCTGCGGTAACGGGAGTTGCTTAGACGGAGAACGCACCATTTTGAGAGCGGATAATCCCGGATGCTTCCAACGCGATTTGCCCAACATTAGGAGCAAAAACGGGTACTTAGAATGGATTGAGGCAAAATTCCGTACCGTTTGCATTAACACCACTATGCCTTGTGGTGTCGCTTACCGGCCAGCGCAGAATGTTGCGGAAAGACACGAAGGTACAGGTCCTAAATCACGGTAAAACCGGAAGATAACGGGAAGAAAGCGGCAAAGCATCTTGACACTCCCAGTAGTAACTCTGCTATAAACCGCACGTCAGGAGTTTCCCCCCCGAGTAGAGCAGAGGATTTCCTCCTCATCAGGTTCGTAGATCCCAAAAGGGTCCCGAGAATCTACGGGTGTCCTTGCAAGCCGGTTTTTTAGGCTACTACTGTGGAAAGGGCTAAGTATGTATGGCCGATTCGCGTGAAGTGATGAATATCCGGCAGGCGTCGCAGTATCTGGGCGTCAGCACGGACACGCTGTACAAGTACGTTTACGAGGAAAAGATCCCTGCGTTCAAGTTAGGCAATCGCTGGAAGTTCAAGAAGACGATTTTGGATTCGTGGATGGAACGCAAGAGCATGGGCGGAGAAGACAAAGGCAAGAAGCGTCCCAAGGCAGCAAGGGCAGCAGCGGGAGCGCAGCGTCAAGGCAGCATTTAACGCTATCAGCACATAAGGCGGGAGCATGTTCGGATTAGGCGGCGCAAAGGCAATTGTCGGATTGGACATCGGTTCCAGCAGCATCAAGGCTGTGGAACTGAAGAAAGTCAAGGGCGAGATCTCAGTAGTGGCGTTCGGAGTAGAGCCGCTGGGATCAGACATCGTGGTGGATTCCATGATCGTGGATTCCGGAAGCGTGTCCACGGCAATCGCCAAGCTGTTCAACGACCACAAGATCAAAGCGAAATCCGTGGCAACTTCGGTCAGCGGACACTCTGTCATCGTGAAGAAGATTCCGATGAACACCGCCACGGATGGCGAACTGGCGGAAACAATCAATTCCGAAGCCGCGCAGCATATCCCGTTCGATATCGCTGACGTGAACATCGACTATCAGATTTTGACCGAGGACAATGGCGAGCCGCAGATGGATGTTCTGCTGGTAGCAGTGAAAAAAGACAAGATCCTGAACTATACGAACGTGCTCTCACTGGCGGGGAAAGCGCCTGCCATCGTGGACATCGATGCCTTCGCGCTGCAGAACTGCTACGAGTACAACTACGAGCCCGCGCCGGGAACGACCGTGGCTTTGTTGAACCTGGGCGCGAGCGTGATGAACATCAACATCGTAAAAGGCACGACGCCGCTGTTTACCCGCGATGTCAGCGTGGGCGGCAATCAGTACACGGACTCACTGCAGAAAGAATTAGATCTTGGATTCGATGATGCGGAATCGCTGAAGTTGGGACAGAAAGTGGGCACGGTCAGCGAAGATGCGAAGTTGCCCATCCTGCAGCAGGTGACTGAGATTATCGTGCTGGAGATCCAGAAGACTTTTGACTTCTTCCGCGCAACTGCGGCGGGCGAGCACATTGAAAGAATCTACCTTGCGGGCGGTTCGTCGAAGGTGCCCGGATTGATTGAAGCGTTGCGCCAGGAGTTCTCGCTGCCGGTGGAGATATTGAATCCATTCCAGCGGATCGCAGCGGGAGGCGAAAACGCCGAGTTCATCGAACAAAACGCGGGACAACTCGCGGTGGCAGTGGGATTGGCCCTGAGGAGTTTTGAAGACCTATGATCCGGATCAATTTATTAGGCGTACCCAGACCGAAGAAGGGCAAGCGCGGTAGCGCGGCTGCTCCTTCCATGCCCGGCGAAGGCCCGAACGTCGTGATGCTGATGGTGGTTGGCGTTGTGATCGGGGCCGGCGCGTTTTTCTACCTCTACAACGGCGCAAACAAGGAAGCCACAAAACTGGCTGCGGATATCGCGAATGCAAACCAGGAAGGCACCCAGCTTGCGAACGTTAAAGTGAAATACGAGCAGCGCAGGAAAGAAGCCGACGCATTCGAAAAGCGGGTCAAGGTCATCGACCAGCTCCGCGCTGAACAGGCTGGACCGGTCACGCTGCTGAACACCATCGGAGACAGCGTCAACAATACCGATGCGGTGTGGCTGAGCGAGATGACGGAAACTGCTGGGTCGTTGAACATCGAAGGCACTGCATTGTCGACAGTGGCAGTAGCCAACCTGATGACGACGATCAAGCGCACCGGCTATTTCAAGAACGTGGACTTCAAGATCACGAGCCAGGACGCAAGTTCGAAAGAAATGACGGCTTTCACGTTTACGCTGACTTGCGAGAAACAGCAGACGAAATCCTAAATAGAAGTTTCACCCCGGCAGGCCGACTGCGGGCCAGACGGGACCCGGGACGAAGGGACGGAATTTATGTTGCAGAAATTGAATGAACTGGCGGTTGGAGCCAAGCTGGGGATCATGGTTGCGATCATTGCGGCGATCGCCGGCGGCGGCTACTACTTCACGGTGATGCCGATCATGGAGAAGAACAAGGCCGATAAAGCAGTGCTGGCGGCGAAGGTGCAAGAGAACCAGGAGCTGAGGGGATTTGTGACAAAGCTGGGAGACCTGGACCGGCAGATCGGCTCGCTGAAGCAACAGATGGAGCTTCAGAAGCGCATCGTGCCCGACGAGAAGGAGACGGACAAGTTCATCGTGCTGCTGCAAGAGACGGCTGCGAGCTCGGGAATATCGCTGCGCAAGATGGAAGCCAAGGCAGTGGCGACCAAGGAGTATTACGCCGAAGTGCCTTATGCGATCGAGATCGATGGTCCGTATTACGGGATCCTAAGCTTCTTTGACAAGCTGGCCGCGCAAACGCGCATCGTCAACGTGGAAGCGCTGACCATGAAGTCGCTGGCAAAGGGAGCCAAATCGTTCAATTACGCGCCCACGGACAGCGTGGCTGTAGCTTGCGTTACCAAGACATTCTTTAGCCGCGAACCGGGAAGCGCACCTGCCGCAGCCGCAGCGCCGGCCAAGAAGTGAGGATCGGGAAAATGATCAAGAAAAATCTTCTGATAATCGGATTGCTCGCAGGAACGGCGCTGGCGCAAACTGCCGCGGCTCCTGCAAAACAGACTACGACCCCGGCTACCGGGACGAAACCGGCAGCATCGACACCGGCAAAGGCAGCGGCAACAACGCCAGCAACCACGCCGGCCACGAAACCAGCGGCAGGGAAAACGACGCAAGCAGCCAGCAAGCCGGCATCGCAAGCGGTGAAGCCAGTTTCGAAACCGACTTCGGCGGCTGCGACGAAGCCTGCGATGGCAGCGAAGCCGAAAGCAGCGACACTGACTCCAACCGCGAAAAAGGCGATGGCCAAGGCTGAAGCCAAGGCAAAAGCGCCGAAGCCGGTGGCAAAGAAGCAAGATGTGGCAACAGTCGTGAAGACCGCAGGACGGCGAGATCCGTTCATCAGTCCGATACGGTTGCAGGAAGACAAGATGAAGTCCACTTCAGTCTGCACCACGGGAGCGCGTTGTCTGATCATCGATCAGGTAGTGCTCAAGGGCGTGGTGAAGACGACATCGGGAATGATCGCGATGGTGGAGAACGCTGCCAAGAAGCAATACAACTTGAAAGAAAAAGACCCGGTGTTCAACGGATTTGTGCTGAAGATCAGCGGTGATTCGGTGGTGTTCAGAGAGACGATCACGGACAACCTCGGAAAACAGACAGCCAAAGAGGTAGTCAAGAGAGTAACGGCACCGGTCATTTAATTAGTAACTGGAATTTCAAAGACAGTTTATGGTTTAGCCAGCACCACAGTTTTGCAATCGTTGTAAGCAGTCTCTGTTGTAGGGCCGAGTAATAAAAACGGGAACAGAATCAGCGTCCAGGCTTTTTGTTTCGCGCGATGTTGCCCCAGCAGCATCGGGAAAAGCGAAAAAGACAGCAGGGCTAATTCTTAAGCGGCAGGGTTAAGGAACATTCAAGCGCGTAAGCGCGGGATGGGCCCATCGCCGCACACGCAGCGGGAAACCGCAGCGTGAGGAGAGACGACATGAGGTTGAAGCAACTGTTGGGAATTCTCTTGCTGCTGCTCGCGCTTAGCGCGATGGCCTCGGCCAGCGCGTCGCAATTAACGGATGTGGGCGTCCAGGCGAAAGAACACGCCACCACAGTCACCATCCGCGCGAACGGCGCTTTCACACACACCGAATATCGGCCGACGGACAACCTGCTGCTGGTTGATCTGGCCGGGGTGTCTGCCGCGAAGCTGGAGAACAAGGGCCGCGATCTGCACGGCCAGTATCCGGGCGTCGAATCCTATCGCGTTGTAGCGTACAAAGGGACCAATGGGTCCAGCATCACGCGCGTGGAGATGACTCTGGCTAGCAACGCCGTTGTCAATGTCGACGAAGGCAAGAATCTTCTTTCGGTGCATGTGAGCTCTAATGCCCCGACGGCTACGGAAAACGCTCCCGCGCCGGCAGCGGCCCACGCCAAGACAGCGGAGAGCACCGAGCACGCCACACCTGTATCTCATGCTTCTGGCAAGCCCGTGCAAGTTCGCAATGTATCGCTCGCACGAGGCAAAGACGGGATGAACGTTGAGATCGTCGCCTCCGGCGCAGTTGACCCGAAGGTGATCAAATTGTCAGCGCCGGATCGAGTGGTGATCGACATCCCCAATTCCATACCTACTTCCAAACAGCGGGAGATCGCTGTGAACAACAGCGAAGTGAAGGGCATCCGGGTTGCTCGATTCTCCGTGAATCCGCCCTCCACCCGCATCGTGGTGGACCTGAATTCGGCACATGAATTTGAAACGACGAACGCTGGAAATCGCGTGACCGTGAAGTTGCATCCGCTCTCGGAAAACGCAAAGGCAACAGTTCCCGCACCGGTCGCAGTGGCGCAGAAATCCAGCGAGACTGTAAACAAACTGGCAGCACCCGCAATAGCGCAAGCTGCTGTGGTGGTGGAACCCACGGTGACCACACGTCCAGCGACACAAGATGACATCGCGGGCGCGGAAACGGTATTGCCGGCCAATCATGTTGCGGTTGCGAAGGGCAACAGCGAGATCCCGGTCAATCCAGTGAATGCCAGCCTCAAGACACAACCTGCATTGAACGTCGCCATGATGCCGCAACAGGCGGCACCTGCGAGCCCCGCAACTCAGTCAGGCAGTTGTGGCAGCAACAAATACAACGGCGAACCGATCTCAGTGAACTTGAAGGACATCGACCTTCGCGATTTCTTCCGACTTATCCATGACATCAGCGGATTGAACGTTGTACTGGATCCGGCGGTACGGGGTTCGTTGACCATCGTGCTAGATGACGTGCCGTGGGACCAGGCACTCCAGATCGTTCTCAAGAACAACAGCCTGGATTGCGAACTGCAAGGCAATGTATTGCGCATCGCGACCACTTCGACCATGAAGAAAGAGGCTGACGACCGTCGCGCACAGAATGAAGCCCAGGCACTGGCCGTGGAAATGGTCACCATCAATCGCCCGCTTAGCTACGCGGTGGCGAAAGATGCAGTGCCGACCATAAAGACTTTCCTCTCGGCGCGCGGCACCATCATTGCCGATGAACGCACGAACGCACTCATCATCAGCGACATTCCGGGAGTGATTCCGAATGTCGATTCGCTCATCCGCCAACTGGATCGGAAGACCCAGCAAGTGGAGATCGAGGCCCGGGTAGTGGCCGCGAGCCGCAACTTTGCCCGCGACATAGGCACGCAGTTGGGCTTCGGATGGGGCAGCAACTCAACCCATGTAGGCGGCGCTGCGGCAGCAGGCAGCAGCCCGATTTCGGCACCCGCCGTTCCGGGAGTCATTCAAATCGGGACCAGCGCTCCGGCGGCAGGTGCGCTCGTATCCATCCCCCTGTTCTCGAACACGCCGGCGATCGGCCCGACGGCTGGATTGAATTTCCTGAATATCGGCGCGAATTACCGCGTAGATGCGATCCTAACTGCAGCCGAAACCCGTGGATTGCTCAAGATACTTTCGCGTCCGCGTATTGTCACACAGAACAATATTCCCTCAATCATAAAACAGGGCGTGCGCATACCGACGGTCACCGCAGCGCAATTAGGCGGCCCACCGACGGTTTCATACACCGATGCGTTCCTGCGGTTATCAGTGAAACCACAGATCACCGCGGAAGGCACCATCTTCCTCAACGTGGATGTGGAAAACACGACGGCTGATTTCGGCCATGCGATTAACGGCAACCCGACCCTGGTGACGCAACAAGCCACCACGCAGGTTCTGGTGACCGATGGCGGCACAGTGGTGATCGGCGGCGTGATACAGACAACGAGCAGCGTTACCGTTGACCAGTTCCCGGTGCTGGGCAACATCCCAGTAATCGGCAATCTATTTAAGCGCCGCGCCGTCAGCACCAGCACGCAAGAACTGATCTTCTTCATTACACCGAAGATCATCCAGACATAGATAGAGTTTCCTCAACTTTTCGCCCCCAGTTCAACGCTGGGGGCTTTTTTTGCCGGCAGTGGCCCCGTCCGGTATCCGTGTAAACTTTTACTCAGCCAGGCAAATCGTCACAGGCCGATTGATCACTCCCAAGATGGATTATTCCGGACGACAACTCAAACTTGCTCAGGAGCTGGAACGGCATCGGGTGTCAGCGATGCTGGTGACCCACCTGCCGAATATCCGTTATCTGTGCGGATTCACGGGCAGCGCGGGAGTGCTGGCAGCGCTGGTTGGGAAGGGCAGAAAGCCCACGCTGGTTTTCTTTACCGATGGCCGATACGCCGAACAGGCGCGGAGTGAGGTTCAGGGAGCGAAGGTGGTCATCGCGAAGGGGCCTGCGCTGGCGTCGGCGGCGGAATGGCTTGCAGCGAGGCGGCAGACGGGCATGCAGGTTGGCTTCGAAGCTGAGCATATGTCAGTGGCCTCCCGCTCGGCGCTGGGTAAGGTGGTTGGCAAGCTAAAGCTGAGAGAGCTTTCGCAAGTGGTGGAACGGTTGCGGACCATCAAGGAGCCGGGAGAAGTTGACCTGATCCGCGCGGCGGTACTGCTGGCTTCGAGCGTATTCGAAGTTGCAAAGCAGGAGATCAAGCCAGGAGTTACAGAGAGCAGCATTGCTGCGCAGATCGAGTATATGTGTCGCAGAATGGGAGCCGAAGGGATGTCATTCGACACCCTTGTAGCCGCGGGGAAGCGGTCCGCACTTCCGCACGGGGTGGCCAGCCAACACCTGGTTCCCGACAAGGGATTCGTCATCTTAGACTTCGGTGTTATACTCGCCGGTTATTGTTCTGACATGACCCGCACAGTGCACGTCGGCCGTCCGGACAAGCGGGCATTGGAGATGTACCAGGCCGTCCTGGAAGCGCAATTGGCCGGAATCGATGCAGTCAGGCCGGGCGCGGAAACCCAAAAAGTGGACTATGCTGCACGAAAAGTGCTGGCAAAAGCCGGCTTGGCAAGGTATTTTACTCATTCCACAGGGCACGGAGTGGGAATTGAGATACACGAGCCTCCTTCTTTGCGGAAAAGGGGCCGGATTCCAAGACGAACAAGGACCAGTCAGAAGGCGAACGCGACGATTCCCGACCGACTAGAGCCGGGAATGGTGATTACTATTGAGCCGGGTGTCTATCTGCCGGGCAATGGCGGGGTGCGAATCGAGGACATGGTGTTGGTGACCGCGAACGGTTGTGAAGTGCTGACGCCGACCCGCAAAGACCTCATTGTGATCTAGATCGCGATATGGGCGCCAGATGCAAAGCTTGAGGAAGGTTAGAAATCAAACCACACGATGAACCAAAAAGAACTGAAAGAGCTGATCGAGTTCCTCATCGAAAAAGATATTGCCGAATTTGAGCTGGAACGCGGGGATGTGAAGCTGCGGGTCAAGCGCGCTGGGAGCACTCCGGAAGTCCATTACGTGCAATCGGCGGTATCTGCGGTTCCAATGATGGCATCTCCAGTGATGGCGGCTGCAGCCGGTGCTGCGCCGACATCTCCCTCGGGCGGTGAGATCGTGCCGACCAAAGTAGAGGCGGTCAGCGAAGAGGAACTCTTCCTGGTGAAATCACCGATCGTGGGAACCTATTATGAGGCGCCATCGCCGGGGTCGCCAGCATTCGTGAAAGTTGGCGATGCAGTGGAGACCGGTCAGATCCTGTGCATCATCGAAGCCATGAAGCTGATGAATGAGATTGAGTCCGATGTCTCCGGCATAGTGGCAAAAATACTCGTCAAGAACGGACAGCCCGTAGAGTACGGGCAGCCCCTGTTCGCCATCAGCCCGCGCAAGTGACGCTCTCACAATCATCCATGTTCAAGAAAATCCTGATAGCCAACCGTGGTGAGATCGCACTACGCATCATTTGTGCCTGTAAAGAGCTGGGCGTCCGCACGGTGGCGGTTTACAGCGAGGCCGACCGCAATTCACTCCACGTCCGCTTCGCGGATGAGGCCATCTGTATTGGGCCGGCCCGCTCCTCTGAAAGTTATCTGAATATTCCGGCTGTGATCAGCGCGGCCGAGATTGCGAACGTCGATGCCATCCATCCGGGATACGGACTGCTGAGCGAGAACGCAAACTTCGCGGAGGTATGCGAGGCCTCGCACATCAAGTTCATTGGCCCTCCAGCAGAAATCACGCGCCTGATGGGCGAAAAAGAAAAGGCGCGGCAGGCGATGAAGCAGGCCAACGTCCCCATCCTGCCGGGGTCTGACGGGATCATCGCCAGCGAAGACGAAGCCATCGAGTGGGCAAAGAAAGTAGGCTATCCGGTAATCTTGAAAGCGAAGGCAGGCGGCGGCGGACGCGGCATGCGCGTGGTCCGTAGCGAAGCGGAATTGCCCGCGCTCTATCAAGCGGCAAGTTCTGAGGCGGCGGCGGCGTTCGGCAACGGTGAACTTTATATGGAGAAGTTCATCGAACGGCCGCGACACATCGAGTTTCAGATCCTCGCGGACTCCTATGGACATGTGATCAGCCTGGGTGAGCGCGAGTGCAGCATCCAGCGCAGGCACCAGAAACTGCTGGAGGAGTCGCCTTCAACCCAAGTCACGCCGGAGATGCGCAAGGAGATCGGCGACAAACTGGTCAGCTGTCTCACCGATATCGGTTACGTGAACGCTGGGACGATCGAATTCCTGATGGACGAAGACCGTAGCCTCTACTTCATCGAGATGAACACCCGCATTCAGGTGGAACACTGCGTGACCGAGATGGTCACGGGCATCGACCTGGTGAAGAGCCAGATCCTGATCGCCGCGGGCGCGAAGCTGAGCGAAATACTTCCGGAGAAGATCGAAGGCCCGCGCGGCCACGCGATCGAGTGCCGCATCAACGCCGAGCACCCCGAGAAATTCACGCCATCGGCAGGGAAGATCACGACATTCAATATCCCCGGCGGAATCGGCGTGCGCGTGGACACGAACCAATACGCGGAAGGCGTAGTGCCTCCGTACTACGATTCGATGATCGCGAAACTGATCACCCACGGGCGGGACAGGGAAGAGGCGATCTCGCGGATGTCGCGCGCTTTGGATATGTTCATCGTGGAAGGGATCTATACGACTATCCCGCTGCATCGGCGCATCATGCAAGATCCTGACTTCCGCGCCGGTAATTTTGATACCAAGTTCATGGAACGCTTCCTGGCCCATAAAACTTCGACGCAAGCGAAGGGATAGATGCCGACACTCATTGCCGCTCCCACGCGCATTCAGGCCGCAGGAAACAAACCCAAGCTGATCGACGAATTCATTGGCCGGGTAAATTCAAAAGAGGAGCGGCTGAGCGTGGCCCATATGCGCAGTCCGGGTGGGTGGGTTGAGCCGGGACAGACGCCGCAATTCGACGAATTCACCATCGTCATCGCTGGGATGGTGCGTGTGACTCACAAGAGCGGAACGATGGACGTGAGGCCAGGGCAAGCCGTTATCGCACACGCGGGAGAGTGGGTGCAGTACTCGACGCCTGAGACAGATGGCGCGGAGTACATCGCGGTCTGCCTGCCTGCATTCTCAATGGAGACGGTGCATCGCGACTAGCTGCTATGAGTGCGGACCAGAAACTGCCCCGGCTTTACGCGATTGTGGATCAAGGGTGCTTGCCGCCATCGATCTCCGTCGCCGCGTTTGCGGAGGAGTTGATCGGCGCGGGTGTCCGGCTGTTGCAGTATCGGAACAAGTTTGGCAGTGCACGAAGGATGTTGTCTGACGCGCGTGAGTTGAAGCGCATCGCACTAAAGAGCGATGGGATTCGCCTCATCATGAATGACCGCGCGGACCTTGCAATCGCCGCAGGGTTCGAGGGAGTTCATTTAGGGCAGGACGATTTATCGGTGGAAGGCGCGGGAGTATTGTGCAAACCGCCGATGATGGTTGGGATTTCCACTCACAATCTGGCGCAACTGGAAGCGGCAGATACGACATCTGCGGATTACATCGCGATGGGACCGATATTTCAGACGACGTCCAAGGCGAATCCCGACCCAGTAGTCGGACTGGATGGACTCCGGGCAGCAAGGAAAGTGACAAACAAACCCCTGGTGGCAATCGGCGGGATCACGCGTCTAAATTGCAGACAAGTGATCGATGCAGGAGCGGATTCGGTGGCGGTAATCTCGGACTTATTGCGTAACCCAGCCGAATCGGCCGAAGAATTTCTTAAACTCCTGAGTTAAAACGGGCACTCGCGATATAAACTGAAGTCCACAATTCCAAATATGAGCACAAAGAGCGCTATTCCCGTGCTTGTCAAGACGCAAGACCAGGAACTGGTCAAAGGCCTGGGCCTGACCAGCGCGACCACGCTGGTGATGGGCTCGATGATCGGGTCGGGGATATTCATCGTGTCGGCGGAGATTTCGCGGCTGGTGGATTCGCCGGCGCTGCTGATTGCCGCGTGGCTGATCACCGGATTCATGACCGTGACCGGCGCACTCGCCTACGGCGAACTGGCCGCGATGATGCCGCGTGCAGGCGGACAGTATGTTTATCTTCGGGAGTCGCTGGGGCCGCTGTGGGGATTCCTTTACGGCTGGACGCTGTTCCTAGTAATCCAGACGGGCACGATTGCGGCCGTCGGCGTGGCCTTCGGGAAATTCCTGGGATACTTTCTCCCCTCCGTATCTTCGACAAATTGGATCTGGCACATTGCGAAGGTGCCGCCGATTCCGTTAGGGCCGATGGTCCTTGGCAACATGGATGTCGGGCTGAACACGCAGAACCTCACAGGGATTATTGTCGTGATCATTCTCACGATCGTGAATGTCTTCGGCGTGAAGACAGGCGCTGCAGTGCAGAACGTGTTTACAATCGCAAAGACATCGGCGCTGCTGGGATTGGTGTTGCTGGGATTTGCGGTGGGAAGAAATGCCATCGCAATCAACGCGAACTTCGGCGACTTCTGGCGTCATGCCAGCCTGAGCGCGAAGCACGCAGTCCAAGTCGGCGTAGATGGCCCGACGGCGCTGGTAGGCACGCTGACGATTCTGGCGGTCGTGCAGGTGGGATCCTTATTTTCCGCCGACGCATGGAACAATGTGACTTTCACCGCCGGGGAAGTGAAGAACCCCAAGCGCAACCTGCCACTCTCGCTGGCACTGGGCACAGGGACGGTCATCCTCCTTTATATAGCCGCCAATTTTGTTTACCTGAATGTGTTGCCGCTCGATGGCACTCCGACGGGACAGACGGTGCTGGAGCGCGGGATCAAGTATGCCTCCGAAGATCGCGTAGGCACGGCGGTGATGTTGCAGATGTTCGGGTCCATGGGCGCGGCGTTGATGTCGATTGCCATCATGATCTCTACCTTCGGATGCTGCAACGGACTGATCATGGCGGGAGCGCGGGTCTACTACGCGATGGCCAAGGATGGATTGTTCTTCAAGTCCGTGGCTTCGCTTCATCCGAAGTACAAATCACCTGCGATATCGTTGGTAGTCCAAGGTGTCTGGACATGCCTGTTATGCCTGTCGGGATCTTACGGACAGTTGCTGGACTACATCATTTTTGCGGTGCTGGTGTTCTATATATTGACGATTGCGGGATTGTTCGTGCTGCGGCGAACGCGGCCCGATGCGGAGCGTCCGTACAAGGCGTTGGGATATCCGGTGTTGCCGGCCATTTATATCGTGATGGCATTGTTCATTGATATTGTGCTTCTGCGCTACAAGCCGCAATATACTTGGCCAGGGCTGATAATCGTCCTGTTGGGCATCCCGGTTTACTGGATGTGGAAGAGAAGCGGCGCGGAGCCCGAAGCTGCGTAGTTTGAATTCGTACGAAGATCTTTGAGATGTAACTCCTAAGGAGAACGAAACTGAATGGCCAATATACTGGCTACAAAACCCCTGAGCCTCTTGCTGCAAGAGTCGCAGGAAACCGGAGAACATAGCCTTAAGCGCACTCTTGGAGCATTCCAGTTGACTGCTCTGGGAGTCGGCGCAATCATAGGCGCGGGAATTTTTGTGATGTCCGGTTTGGGCGCGCATTATGCCGGGCCCGGCCTCATGCTTTCCTTCGTATTGTCCGGACTGGGCTGCGCTTTCGCTGGACTTTGCTATGCGGAGTTCGCGGCGATGATCCCCCTTGCGGGCAGCGCTTACACATATGCGTACGCGACTCTGGGCGAGATCTTTGCATGGATCATCGGGTGGGACTTGACGCTCGAGTACGCGATGGGCGCAAGTACGGTCTCTTCGGGTTGGTCGAACCATTTCATTGAACTGCTGAACATCTTCAATATCAAGATGCCGCTGTGGCTGGCTTACGATCACTGGACTGGGCTGCGGATGGCTGAACAGACAGTCGCCCGTCAGATGGCGCAAGCTGCTGATCCGTCAATAGTCCCGGGAACGCAGGCGTTCCTTGAAAAGGTGGCAGGCATTGTTACAGCACAATCGCCGGAACTGATGCGGCAAGCGCACAATCTTCTTAACGCTCCCACCATCGGCGGCGTAGAAATTGGATTCAACCTTCCCGCATTTGTGATCGCATTGGTGATCACTGCGATCCTCGTGATTGGTATCAAGGAGAGTGCGCGATTCAATGCGACTATCGTGGTGATCAAAGTCGCTGTCGTCCTTTTCGTCATTGGATTGGGTATTCGCTACGTCAACTTCAGCAACTGGGGAACTGACTGGCACTCATTCGCTCCATACGGGTTCTCGGGCATCGGTGCGGGGGCGGCGTATATATTTTTCGCTTACATCGGCTTTGATGCCGTCTCGACCACCGCTCAGGAGGCAAAGAACCCACAACGTGATCTGCCGATAGGCATCATCGCGTCACTCCTGATCTGCACGGTGCTCTACATACTTGTTGCTGGTGTTCTCACCGGCATGGTGCCGTGGCGAGAGATCAACATTGAAGCGCCAGTTGCGCGGGCGTTCTTGGACCGTGGCCTGTCAACTGCATCACATATCATCACGATCGGCGCACTCGCCGGTCTTACCAGCGTCATGCTGGTGATGTTGCTTGGACAAACTCGTGTTCTGTACTCGATGGCGAACGATGGCCTCTTGCCGAAGAAGTTTTTTGCTGATGTCCATACCAAATACAGGACGCCGTGGAAAAACACCATCCTCGTGGGCTTGATTGCCGCCGTTGTGGGCAGCACGACTCCGATCGATGACATCGGAAAGATGGTCAACATAGGTACGCTCTTGGCATTCGTGATCGTCTGCATTGCCGTGATCGTGCTACGCCGAACAAATCCAGGACAAGCGCGACCCTTCCGTACTCCGTGGGTGCCGTTCGTCCCGATCATGGGCATACTCTTCAACGGATACATGATGTACAAACTTGGATGGGTAAACTGGGCACGATTGTTTATATGGCTCGCAATAGGCCTGGTGATTTATTTCACCTATAGCAAGAACCACAGCAAGGTGCAGAATTCTCCGAGCCTTGTGGCTGCAGGTTCGGCACAACGTTAGGCAATCTCTGCAACTAAACAGGCCCTCCGTTCGCGGAGGGCTTTTCTTTTTCCTATACAATCCCGCTGTAATCCATTTCCCGCAATGAAGAGCTGGTCCAGAATCCGGATGGTGCTAACCGCGCTGGTCGCATTCACTGCGCTGGGCACGGTCGGGTTCCATTTCATTGAAGGCTGGCCCTGGTTCGATTCGTTCTACATGGTGGTGATCACGTTCTCCACGGTGGGCTACGGTGAGGTGCATCCGCTCTCCTACCACGGGCGATTGTTCAACATTGGATTAATCACAGCGGGTGTGGCACTGGTCTACTTCGCCATCGGGACGATGACGTATGCTTTGCTAGAATTCGAGATCGAGAAGGTTTTTGGAAGGCGAAAGATGGCGCGAGAGATTGACCGCCTGACAGAGCATTACATTATTTGCGGCGCAGGACGAGTGGGCATCAGTTCAGCAAAAGAGTTGGCGCGGCGTCCGGTGCCGTTTGTGGTGATCGAGAACAGTGCCACGCAACTCGAGCGCTCAGCTCACGAAGACTGGCTGGTAATCTCCGGCGATGCCACGAAAGAAGCTGTCTTGCGGCAAGCGCACATCGAAAGCGCGATCGGGTTGGTGGCCGCGACCACCACAGACGCAACTAATATCTATATTGTCCTGACTGCGCGCGGGCTGAATCCCAAACTGAAGATCATCGCGCGCGCAAGCGAAGAAGATGCGGAGAAGCATCTGATCAAAGCGGGAGCCGATTCAGTAGTCTTGCCGTATGCTTTTGCCGGACACAGGATCGCGCAATCGTTCCTGCGGCCGAACGTCGTCGATTTTCTCGATGTCGCCATTTCGCATGACCTGCATGACGAGATGGTGATCGAAGAGATTCTTATCGACAAGAGGTCGCGACTTGCCGGAGCAACGGTGGGAACTTCGGGTATACATCGCGATCTGGGAATCATGATCTTGGCGATCAAGCGCGCAGACGGCGAGCCTGGTTTCAATCCTACCGCCAACCAGGAGATCAAGGCGGGCGACTACCTGATCGTGATGGGAGAGGCGGCAAAGATGCCGAAGCTCGAAGAGATCGCAGTGGGCGCTGCGCGATGAAGATCGTAACGGCAGCGGAGATGCGCGAGATTGACCGCGCGACCACCGAGAAGTACGGCGTCCCTTCGCTTACGTTAATGGAAAATGCGGGTTCGGCTGTGGCCGAATTCGTGCTTGACCGTTTTCCACACGCGCAACGCATTCAAGTGGTCTGCGGACGCGGCAACAACGGAGGCGACGGTTTCGTGGCCGCGCGCAAACTGCAGGAAGCGGGGAAGGACGTTGCTGTTGTTCTTCTCGTTGATCTTGCTGAGCTCAAGGGCGATGCGGCGGCGATGTTCAAGCAGTTGCCGATCAAGCCGATCGTCATCCGGTCGACTGCTGAACTAGCGCAGCACGCTTGGAACGAGGCCGATCTTTTCATTGACGCCATCCTGGGCACGGGCTCACGTCCTCCGGTTGAGGGTGTTTACGCTGCGGCGATCGAAAGAATGAATGCGAGCGAGGCGCCGATCGTCGCCGTTGATATTCCATCGGGTGCGAATGCGGACGGCACACAGCCCAACCCTGAGCCTCTGGTTCATGCAGATGCCATTGTTACCTTCACCGCGCTGAAGCCCGCTCATGTCTTCCAGTTCGATTCGGTACCGACTGCCCTGAAACAGATTGGGACTCCGCCCGAAGCGATCGTTTCAACTGGTGATTTGAATCTGATCACTCCGCATGATTTTGCTGTTTTGCTCGCGCCGCGAAAGCCGGATTCGAACAAGGGAACCTTCGGCCACGTGCTGGTTCTGGGCGGGTCCTTGGGAAAAGCAGGGGCCGCGGCGATGGCGGGCATGGCGGCGCTGCGCGCAGGTGCGGGGCTGGTCACAGTCGGCACGCCGAAGTCGGTGCAGGCGACAGTCGCGGGATTTGCTCCGGAGTTGATGACAGACCCGCTGGCGGAGACGGAAAAAGGGACATTCTCGATCCTCGCGCTGGAATCGCTGCGGAAATTCAGCGAGAGCAAGGATGTGGCGGCGATCGGTCCGGGGATCTCGGGAGAGCAAGAAGCCGGACAGTTCGTGCGCGCGATGCTGGACCGATCACAGCTTCCCGTGGTGCTTGATGCCGACGGGCTGAACGCTTTTCGGGAGCACCGAGGAGATTTGAATGGGAACAATCGCCCGCTGGTGATCACTCCGCATCCCGGAGAGATGGCGAGATTGACCGGCCTCTCCATCCAGGAAATCCAGAGCGACAGAGTCGGTGTGGCGCGCCAATATGCGCGCGATCACAACGCGTATGTCGTCTTGAAGGGACATCGAACGGTGATTGCTGAACCCGGCGGACGGGTGTGGATCAACAACACGGGAAATCCGGGAATGGCGACAGGCGGGACCGGGGACATCCTCACCGGGATCATTGCAGGGCTGATTGCCCAAGTTCCGACCGACATTCCTACTGCGGTTATTGCGGGAGTGTACCTGCACGGCATGGCAGGTGACCTGGTTCGTGACGAGATCGGCGAAACCTCGCTCATCGCTACTGACCTGCTCCTGGGATTGCCTCAGGCCTTCCGCAAGGCTGCGGCTTCGCTTGATGCTGATATTCTCTAAACCACCCATGCAGCAAGTCACAACAAATTCTCCAGAAGAGACCATTGAATTTGGTCGCGGACTCAAAGCTTCGCTATCGCCGCCAAAAGTGGTGCTGTTGCGCGGAGATCTGGGCGCGGGCAAGACGACGCTTGTGAAGGGAATCGCAGAGGGCTTCGGCGCGGCGCAGCAGGAGGACGTGACTAGTCCCACGTTCACGTTAGTGCATGAGTATCGCGCGAAGGACGTGACGCTTTACCACATCGATCTCTATCGCATCGACACTTTGCGGGAGTTGGAGACGCTGGGCATCGACGACTTGATGAACGGCAGCAGCGTATTGCTCATCGAGTGGGGAGAAAAGTTCGAACGCTTCCGGCAAGAACGCGATGTGGAGATCGCGATTGAGCACGCCGGAGAAAACGAACGGCGGATATCAGTGTCGATATCCGCCGCGCTGTAACGAGTAACCCCAAGTTCGGAGGAAGAGCGGTTACTCGATACGAATCTCACCTGAGCCTGTCTGCAAACTCAAGAGCGGGCCGCCGTTTCCGACTTTGCCCTGCACCTGATTTTTCTTCACCGAGCCCTGAACGGTAATGGGATGATTCACGGTCACGTCGCCGGAACTGCTCCTTGCATCCACGTTGAACGCGGATTGTGAAGGCAAGTGCAAGACGATGTCGCCGGAGCCGGTGTGAATGTCCCAATCGCCTTTGGCTTCGCCCTGAGCTTCAACGCCTCCGCTGCCGGTGCGCGCTTCTACGCCGCCCTTCACGTTCTTGAGATTGACGTGTCCTGAACCAGTCTTCGCAACCACGTGGCCGGTTGCGTCCTGCACGAGAGTTACATCGCCGCTGCCGGTCTCGGCATAGAAGCCGCCTGCGATAGCGTTGGCGTTGATGTTTCCGCTGCCTGCATTCGCGTAGACCGAACCTTTGACCGTTTCCAGTTTGATGTCGCCGGAGCCGGTGTTCACACGGACTTCGCCGGAGATCTTACTGGCTGTGATATTGCCAGACCCGGAAGTGGCGCGCAGCGGACCCTGAATGTCCTCGATGGTCTGATCGCCGGAACCGGTCTCGGTGCGCAGACGCGAGGTGTTGGGCATAGTGACGTCGTAACTGATGGAGACGTTGTTGCGCAGATCGCGATCTTCGATCCTGCCGATCTTGATCACCGAGCCGCTTTGCGAAATCGGAGGATTGGATTCGATCCGCCTGACCTTCTCGGAGGCCGAGGCTCCGCTGCCGAACCAGGATTCGCTGGCATGAACCTTGGCTTGAATGACGACGGAAGTCGTGTTGCCGGAGTGGACAATAATATCGCCGGAGCCAGTAGTGATTTCCACGTCTGGAGTTCCGGAGACGGTCAGGGTGCGGGAAAATGATCCATTCGCGTCAAATGCTGCGGCCGTCTGGCTCAGCGCGATCGCGACTGAAAACAACAGCACCACGGGAGAAGCTTTTCTTATGTTGAATCTCATTAAATTCCTCGCCTAATCGATTTCAATGCCGCCTGAACCCGTACGCAAAGTCAACATGGGGCCGCCATTACCGACGGTACCTTCGATGTGGTTGTGCCGTAGAGAGCCTTGCATGGTCAGCGGATGATTGACCCTGACGCCGCCTGAGCCGGAATGTGCGTCAACTTTAAATCCAGCTTGCTGTGGCAGCCTAACCCTAATCCCGCCGGAGCCGGTGTGCAGTTCCCAATCGCGGGTTGCGTTTCCTTCCGCTTCAATTCCGCCGCTGCCGGTGCTGGCGTCGAGTCCGCCGTTGACGTTGTAGAGCCGGATGTGTCCGGAGCCGGTGTGAGCAGAGACTTTTCCTTCCGCGCCATCGAGCTGAATGCCGCCTGAACCGGTGTTGAGATGTACGTCGTTACCGATCTTGCTGACGCGAATATGTCCGGAACCGCTTTCCGCCTTCACAGGCCCTTGCAGGCTATCGATTTCTACTCCCCCTGAACCGGTGCGCGATTCCAATCTGGTGGCGGAAGGGACCGTGACGTCATAACTGATGGAAATGTTTTGCCGGAGGTCGCTGTCATCGATCTTGCCGATGGTGATGGTGTTTCCGTTTTGCGCGATGGGAGGATTGTCCTCGATGCGCTTTATTCGTTCTTCTGCGGAAAGATTTCCGCCGCCACCAAACCAGCTGCTCCAGTTGTCATTGGCCTTGATCCTGCCTTCGATCACCACCGAATTCGTATTGCCCGCGTGGACACTGATGTGTCCGGAACCTGTCATGATCGAGACTTCCGGTGTACCGGAAACAGACAGCGTCTTGGAGAACGAACCCGTGGCGTCAGACGCCAGAGCCGTTTGACCAAGTGCCAGTGCGAAAACCGCGATCAGAGCTACATTGGAAATTCGTATCGATTTCATGGCACCTCACAATCTTGCGAAGAAGTTAGGACTATTGCAGAACCACTTTGTCGTCCTTCTTGAGTCCGGCCAGCAATTCTGTCTTGGATCCGTTGGAGATACCCACCTTGACGGTGGTCTTGCGCTTGCCTTCCGGGGCCTTCGGGTCAGGAACTTCTACGGAAGCGTTTTTATCTTTGTCGTAGATGAGAGCGCCTTCCGGGATGTAGAGAACATTCTTGTGTTCTTCCAGAAGAATCTCAGCGTTCGCGGTCATGGCTGCTTTGAGCTGTCCGCCGGGATTGGTGATTGATACGCGGACTTCAAAAGTAGTGACGTTATCTTTCTCCGTTCCCATGGGAGAAATCTTGGTGACCTTGCCTTCGAAGCTCTTGTCCTTGAATGACTCGACTTTGATCCTGGCTGGTTGGCCGAGGAATACTTTGCCGATGTCGCTCTCATCTACTTTGCCTTTTACAAATACCTCATGCGTATCGCCGAGAGTCATTACAAGAGTGGCGGAGGAACCCAACACTAGAATGGAACTGACGGCAGCGCCAACCTCAACGTCGCGGGAGAGGACGATGCCATCAATGGGCGCGACGATGGTGGAATTGCGGAACTGGGTCTCAATCTGGTCAACGTTCGCGCGCTGCTGTGCGACCTGCGCCTTCGCCTGAGCCTGCTTGGCCCTGCTGACCACGAGGTTCGCGCGCGCCATATCGCGTTTGTTTATCGCTAACTCGTAAGCGCGCTGGGCGTCGTCAAGATTGGATTGCGAAACTACACCATCCTTTGCCATCTGCTGAGCGCGTTCGTATGCACGCTGCAGCGTAGGAACGTCCGGGCCGACGGCGTCAGCCTTGGCGCGCTCGATGTCGGCGTCGGTGGCGCGGAGATTGGCTTCCGCAGCCTCGAGCGACGCGCGAGATTGATTCAGGCTGGCCTGGATCTCTTCTTTGTCCAATTCGGCCAGGACCTGTCCGGCTTTCACGTTGTCTCCGGCATCCACCATCAAGCGCTTCACGATGCCGCTGGCCTTCGACTTAATCTCAACTTTGGTGATGGGCTCGATCTTTCCGGTGGCGACAACGCTCTTGGCGAGATCACCTTGCTCCACTTTGCCGATCTTGGAATCGTCGATCTTGGTGCCGCCGGACTTCGCATACACAATGCCTGCAACGATTAAGACTGCCAAAACGACGCCAATGCCGATATAGATCTTTCGGTTTTTCTTTTTGCCGCTTCCCATCGCCATCGAAAATGCCTCCTGCCGCCCTTTAAGGAAATGAATACCAATGAATACTCTGGTTAGTACGAGTCGTTACATGGAACGGTTCCCAAAAAAAATGCCACAATTTGGGGCGTCATGAGACCCGGTTGCCAAGGTGACTAAGTACGAAGCTCTTAGACGGCAGTTTTGGGGTTAGGTCACCCTGAACGGCAAAATGCTAAAATCGAAGCCTTTATGCTCACCTTCGCGCTGCTGCAGGTGTTCCTGGTTGTAATCATCGTGGCGGCCAATGCTTTCTTTGTTGCGGCTGAGTTTGCCCTGGTCAGCGTCCGCGACACGCGGATCCAGCAATTAGTGGAGTCCAACCGGATAGGCGCGCGCACCGTGCAAAAGCTGCATGCCCGGCTGGACCAACTATTGGCGGCCGTTCAGTTTGGCGTCACTCTGGCCAGCTTGGGATTGGGCATCGTAGGCGAGCCTACTTTTGCTCGAATGCTGCAGGCGCTACTCAAGGGCGTTCCCGTACCGGAAGTCTATATTCACACCTTCAGCGTCGTGATTGGCTTTACCCTGGCCAGCTTTGTCCACGTCGTTCTGGGCGAGATAGTGCCGAAGTCCATTGCATTGCAACGTGCCGAGCGGGTGGCGTTGGCTGTCGCCGGGCCGATCGACTTCTTCATGACGCTCGTCCGCCCCGCGCTCTACGTCATGAGCAGCGCGGCAAACTTCGTGCTGAAAGCGTTTGGTTCAAGGCAGATGCGCGAAGGCGGCGTGCATTCGCCGGAAGAGTTGAAGCTGATCGTTACCGCCAGCAGCCGGGTGGGCCTACTGCCCAGCCTGCAGGAAGACATCATCCATCGAGCGCTCGAACTCAGCAATCTCACCGTGCGCGAGATCATGGTGCCGCGCACACGGATGTTCGCCCTGCCGGCGACTATGCCGCTAGATGAAGCGATGACCCGCGTGGTGGAAGAACAACATTCGCGCGTCCCGGTTTATGATCCGCAGCTTGGGCCGGAAAATATTGTGGGACTGCTTTATTCCAAAGACCTGTCGCGCTTCATGCATTTGAAATTGACCGCGCCGAACTCCAGCACGACCACGCAGCGCCTAACCGTAAGCAACGTGATGCGCGACGTGCTGGTTGTGCCGGAGACGAAGCCGGTGGTCGACTTGCTCGAGGAATTCAAGAAGCGCAAACGTCATCTGGCGATCGTGGTCGATGAGTTTGGATCGACTTCAGGCGTGGTCAGCGTGGAGGACGCGCTGGAGCAGATTGTGGGTGAGCTTGAGGACGAGTTTGATATCGCCGAGCAGCCATCGTTGTTCCTAGCCAGCGGAGCGGCGGTGCTGGATGGCGCGGAAAACATCCGTGATCTTGGGACCCGTCACCACTTGCTCTTGCCGCGCGATGAAGGTTTCGAGACGCTCGCAGGATTCATGCTGGCGCGGTTGGGAAAAATACCTTCGGGCGGAGAGACGGTGGAATATGACGGGCATCGTTTCACCGTCCTCAGCATGACCAACCGCCGGATCGCAAAGGTGAAGGTGGAGACGATAGGAGCGAAGGTCAGCGGTTGAGGCCATGTTTCGCTATCTCACAACTCGAATCCTTTACATGTTGCCGGTGTTGTGGCTGGTAGTGTCAGTGGTGTTCCTGCTCATCCATCTGGTGCCGGGCGATCCCATTCAGCAAATGCTGGGCGAGGGCGCAGCCAGTGCGGACATCACTGCGGCGCGCCATGCCTACGGCCTGGATGTGCCCATCGCGCAACAGTATGTGAATTACTGGAAGGGCATAGCCCATCTCGACCTCGGCAATTCATTGCGTTTGCAGCAACCAGTAAGCAAGCTGATCGCGGATGCGTATCCTTCGACATTACTTTTGACACTCGCGTCATTGATTGTTGCGCTACTGATCTCGATTCCCGCCGGAGTGCGCTCCGCGCGCAAACGCAACCAGTGGGACGATCGAGTGCTCAGCTTCGTAAGTCTTCTGGGATTATCTTTTCCGAATTTTGCGCTGGGCCCGATATTGATCTTGTTCTTTGCCATCTCATTGGGGCTGCTGCCTGTCTCCGGAACTGCAAACTGGAGTTCACCGTCAACGTGGGTGCACCTGATTCTTCCTGCGGCAACGCTAGGCGGCGCGCTGGCAGCGATACTCACCCGCATGGTGCGCACCGCAATGCTGGAAGAGTTGGGACAGGATTACATCCGCACTGCTCGGGCTAAAGGGCTGAGCGAAGGCGCGGTGGTGTATCGCCATGCCTTGCGGAATGCGCTCATCCCGGTGCTGACCGTGGTTGGATTGCAATTCGGCGCGCTGCTGGCCGGCGCGATTGTGACGGAAACGATCTTCTCGTGGAAGGGAATCGGGCGGCTTACAGTGACGGCGATCAGCTCGCGCGATTATTACCTGGTGCAGGGTTGTATCCTTACCATCGGGCTCACGTACATCGCCGTGAACTTCCTGACTGACATTCTCTATTCCGCCGTGAACCCGCGCATACGGGAGAGTTAGACTTCGAGATTGATAATTTCAGGCTGCAGCCGATCGCCGACGATCGTGATGCGCCCGACTGAGACTGGCAACTTGAATCGCCGCGGGCCAGCGCTGCCGGGATTGAAATAGAGGACGTCTTTGATCACTTCGATATTCGGCTTGTGGGAGTGTCCGCTGATGACTACGGCGAAGCCAGCGGCCTTCGGATCGAGGTCGAGTTGATTACGGTCATGCAGGATGTAAAACGATTTGTCCGCAATTTCCAGCACTTCTGTCTCGGGCAGGCGATTGGCCCAGGCGTCCTTATCGATGTTCCCTCGAATGGCCGTGAGCGGTGCAATCCTGCTCAACTCGGCGAGGATTTGCGGATCGCCGATATCTCCCGCGTGAATGATGCGATCACTTCCACGAAGTGCGAGTAATGCTTCGGCGCGCAGTAATCCGTGAGTATCGGAGATGATGCCGATGGTGAAATTGGACATAAAAAGTCAAAGGCTGTCGCCCCTCTGGGGCTCTGCCGGCAATCAACCTAGACCCCGCCCTTACGGGCGGGGCTAATCACTTTCGCACCCTGCGGGTGCTCTGGAGCTGGGGCAATCCATCACCCCATGAATTCTAAATTCGCGCTTTTGCTATCGCTCAGTGTGGAATCATCACAGTCCGGCTTCCATACGCGAGCGGGGATCTAGATAGTCGCGCAATGCGTCTCCGATGAAGTTGAATGACAGCACGGTGAGCATCACGGCTGCGGCGGGGAAGAGCACCATGTGGGGCGCGTCAAACAGATGGGCGCGCGAATCATTGAGCATCGAACCCCAGCTGGCGGTGGGCGGCGGCACGCCCAAGCCGAGAAAGCTCATGGTCGCTTCCGCCAAGACTGCTCCGGCCATGCCAATTGCCGCCTGCACAATCACCGGCTGAATGATGTTGGGCAAGATGTGGCGCGCGAT
>JAOAPL010000382.1 GCA_025462925.1 Acidobacteriaceae bacterium | reverse complement strand
TTTGCCTCTTCAGTGATTTGCAGCGCGCGGAAATCGCGCAGGTTCTTCTCGATCTCCGGAACCCCAGGTCCAGGCCAGTCGGTGCCGAAAAGTGTCTTGTGAGCGATCTCTTCGAGCCGGGGGAAATTATTTAACAGTGTCTTGGGTGGAATGCCGCTGATGTCGAGAAAGACGTTGGGATGCCGTCGCACGAGAAAGAACGCCGAGTTCATCCACAGCGGGCGTCCGCCGTGCGCGAGAAGGATTTTCAATCTAGGAAAGTCGACGGCTACGTCGTCAACAAAAATTGGGTCGCCGAACTTGTTGCGTGCGCCGGGAAAGATGGACGTCCCAGTGTGGATCATCACCGGAATGCCGTTGGCTTCGGCCACCCGATAAATGACTTCCAGTTCCTTCACGCCGTTCAGATAGTCGTTTGGAAAAAGTAGCTGGTGCGGCGGATGGATCTTAATCATGCGAATCCCCATGCGGACGATCTCATCCATGTCGCGCTGAACGTCTTTCGTGTGGCGGGGATGGACGCTGCCGCAAGGGATCAGCCGTTTGGGATCCTCTTTGACGTAATTGGCGACGAACGCATTGACCTCCGAAGTGAATCCAATGATTTCCGGCGCCACGTAATTGATGAGCACTGCGCGATCAACGCCGATGGAGTCCAAGTACTTGAGGAAGGCTTTAGGCGAGCGGCAGAATTCGACAACCTGGTCGTAATCCGCGCGCTTCTTTTTCATGATCGCCAGCGCCGCGGGCTTGAACATCTCGAGGGGCTGGATGTGGACGTGGCAGTCGGTGATCATTCAGCACTCAGCATTTAGCATTCAGTGACTTCTCTACGTGGTTCACATCAAAGCGCAGAAGCCCAATCAAGATAAAGTAACCAGTCCACAAAAGCAAAGCCGTGAACCCAATCGATTCACGGCTGAATGCTGAGAGCTGATGGCTGGTTCTCTAGCTCTTCGGAAATTTCGGATCGGCCTTTACTTCTTCGATCTGCTTGGTGTGTCGTGCGGAGTGACCGGCCATGAAGAGCATCCATTCGTGAGCGTCGAGTTCGCCCAACGGACTCTGGCCCATGTGGCTGCGCAAGTCGGTTTCCGAAGTTTTCTTAACGAAGTCAACGTTCTTGTCGCGGCTGGCATTGAATGCTTTCACCAATTCAGCTTCAGTGGCCCATTTGCCAGTGGGCTTGAGCATATCTGGCGCTTGTGCTTTGTGCGAGCGATCGGTCACGCCAGCGACTAGCTTGTCTTCTTTGCCGTACATCTGGGCCTTCTTGTCGACTGCGGGATCGCTCATGACTTTCATCGCCATGCCACCGATCATATCTTCGGAGAGAGCAATGTGTTCGGCGACTTCCATAACAGACCACTTGTCCGGTGAAGGCTTGAACTTGAGTTGTGCTTCCGAGAGTCCCTTTACGGAGTTCAAGAAATTCTGGCGAGTCTGCTCCATGTACTTCAGAAGATCTTCTTTGGTTTGGGCCTTGTTCTGTGCTTCCTGCGCTTCAGTCTTCTGAGCGGGAGCGGTTTGGGCGACTGCCGTGAAAGCAAACAACAAGACTGCAAGTAGTGCGGTGATTTTCAGCTTCATCTGTATTTCCTTTCAAGTTGAAAACTCTTGCTGCGAATTTGAGGGCCAGAACCAAATCAAAAACTTAAACCGCGGATAAAAGAAAGATAAAGGCGGATTGAAGCTAAATGCTAACTGCTGGTCGCTAATTGCTAGCGGCTGGACCCGCCGCCATCACCGCGTGTTTAGTGTACACACGAATCATCTCGCACATGGTTACGCATACACATGGTTACGCATATTGGTTTAAAGCTTAAGGGTGAAAGCTGATTGCTGGCAACCGACAACCGCGCCTAAGTGGCTACGATTTTGGAAAATTCGGATCGGCCTTCATTTCTTCGATCTGCTTGGTATGTCGCGCGGAGTGGCCAGCCATAAAGAGCATCCACCCATGCGCATCGAGTTCACCTAGTGGGCTTTGGCCCATGCGGCTGCGCAGGTCAGCTTCTGAAGTGTTCTTCACAAAGTCGACGTTCTTGTCGCGACTCGCGTTAAAGGCCTTGAGAATGTCGGCTTGAGTCGACCATCTGCCAGTTGGCTTGAAAGCATCGGGAACCTGAAATTTGTGCGAGCGATCGGTGATGCCCGCCACGAGCTTGTCTTCTTGTCCATGCATCTCGGCCTTTTTGTCGGAGGCGGGAGCCGACATCATCTTCATTGTCCCGCGACCGGCAAAATCTTCAGAAAAAGCAATGTGTTCCGAGACTTCCATGACCGACCACCTGTCAGGCACGGGTTTGAATTTCAGCTGTGCTTCGGAGAGTCCTTTAACGGAGTTGACGAAATTCTGGCAGGTCTGCTGCATGTAGTTCTGGAGCTCTTCTTTCGTTTGAGGCTTGTTCTGCGCTTCTTGCGCCTTGGTCATCTGCATTTCCTCCCAAGCTTAAAAACTTTACCCGCTGATTCTCGCGGATGAACGCGGATAGAGAAAAACAACTTTGGACCCGGTATTGGCTATTGACGGCTAACTGCTAATTACCAGCGGCTGCACCCGCCGCCATCACAGCGCGCTTAGTGTACACACGAATCATCTCGCGGCGATACTCCGGCGTGAGCAGGCTAGTAGTGAGCGGCTTGGCAACTTGAGAGGCCAGTTCGCCGACGACGGTTGCCGCATGCTCGTTCACTTCCCTGCCGATGAGCGCATGGAGGGCGTCGGGCACCAGGTGCGGCGCGGGATTCACGCCCGTAATCGCGACCTTTGCATCTTCAATGATCTTGCCCTTTTTCTTCAGCGCGACGGCAACACCGGCGAGCGGGTAATCGATGGATCCGCGGATGCGCAGTTTCTTATACGCTCCTTGGTAACCGGCGCTTGCTTCGGGCAAGTAGATGCTGGTGATCATCTCGTTCTTTGCCAGCTTGATGCGGTTCACGCCATCGTTGGTGTAGAGATCTGCAATTGGCATACGGCGGAAGCCCGAAGGGCTAGCGATGTTAACTTCGGCTCCGAGACAGAGGAGCGCGGCGGGAGTGTCGGCGGAAAACGCAGCCCAACATTTCTTGCCGCCGGGAGCTACGTGGCAGAGGTCGCCATCTTTCTTGATGCAAAAGCCGCATGACTTGCGCCACTGCAGCGACTGGTTGTACCAGAGACATCGCGTATCCAGACAGATGTTGCCGCCCATCGTTCCCATATTGCGCAAGATGGGCGACGCCACGGTCTTCACCGCTTCGTGCAGGACGGAATAGTGGCGATGGATAAATCCTGAATCTTCGACCGCACTCAGCGTAGTGAGCGCGCCGAGTTCCACGCCCAGACCGGGGGTTACGCGGATGCGTTCGAGACCTTCAATGCCGCGGATGTCCATCAGAAATTTTGGCGTGAAGAGCCGCTGCTTCATGGAGGGCAGCAGGTCAGTGCCGCCAGCGCAGATCTGGATGTCGTCCTGATAGCGATGCAACATGCCGACAGCTTCTTCGACGGTGCGCGGGCGGAGTAATTTGAATGTGGGTAGGGACATTTAGCTGTTAGCTTTTAGCTCCTAGCTCTTAGCTTTTCAATTGATCGCTTTGAATCCTAAACGTTAATCCGCGGCTGGAACTTCCGTTGTCGTCTTTCTTGACGGATCGTCCGCATGCCGCTGTGGCCCTCTGCCTTTGTACCAAGTAGAGCCGCCGTGCTCGCGCATCTTGTGTGGAGCGGTGGGATCGATGCGGTTCGTCATTTCGATCTTCTTCTGTCCATTCTTCGCGCGGATGGCAGAGAGCACTCGCTCCGGAGAAAACGGACATTCGCGCAGGCGCACGCCGACGGCGTCGTAGATTGCATTGGAGATCGCGGGGATGGCAGCGGCGAGTGAGCCTTCGCTGGCTTCCTTCGCGCCGAACGGGCCTTCGGGGTCGATGCTCTCGACAATGAAACTCTCGATCTCTGGCGACTCTGTGGACGACGGAGATTTGTACTCAAGCATCGACGGGTTCATCAGCAGGCCGTCTTTCCAGACGAATTCTTCCTGCAGCGCCTGGCCGAGCCCCATCCAAACTGATCCGATGACTTGGCCTTCGACGGAGACGGGATTCAGCGCGCGCCCGCAATCGTGTGCCGCCCAAATTTTGTTGACGGTGACTTCGCCGGTTTCTTCGTCGACTGTGACATCCGCGACCTGGGCCGAATAAGAGTACGCAGGCGACGGGCCAACGCCTCCACCCTTGTGCTTACCACCCTTCGCCTCAACCGGAGGCGCGTAGGAACCGGTGCCGCCGAGTGCGCCGGTGTTGTCCATGGCGGAAGTGACGGCTTCTTCAAAACTCATGCGCTCTTTGGGGCCTTCGTCCTTGCGCTTTTGCTGCACGGAGCCGCGCAAGATCTGGCCTTCAACGTGTCCGGAGACGGTAGGTGCGTTCTCCTGTTTCGGAGCGGTTGCTGCAACACCCTTTTTGTAAACCAGATCGTCGCGCATGATCACGTCTTCAGGAGCGCACGCCATCTTCAGCGCGGCAGCGGCCACGATCCTCTTCTTTATATCTTCCGCTGCGCGCAGCGTGGCGTTGCCGTTCATGAACGTGACGCGACTAGAGTAAGAGCCGATGTCGACAGGAGTGAGATCGGTGTCTGCAGCGACAACCTTGATGCGGTTCATCTTGCAACCGAGAACTTCCGCGGCGATCTGCGCGACCATCGTGTCAGAACCCTGGCCGATATCCGAAGCGCCGGTATAGATGATGACGCCACCATCGCGATCAATCTTGATGTTCACAGTGGAATGCGGCATGTCCGAGCGGATGATGGAACTGGCCGCGCCGCTCACGTAATGGCTGCACGCCATGCCGAGGCCGCGTCCCTTGCCAAGCTTCGTTCTACGCTCCGCCCACTTCGACTCGCGCGCCACAACGTCAATACATTCGGGCAGTCCGTAGCTTTGCACTCGAAGTCCGTTCACGGTAATGCATGGCGGCTTCAGCAGGTTCTTGCGTCTGATGGAAACGGGATCCATGTTGATCTTCGCGGCGAGCTCGTCGAGCTGCGATTCGAAGGCGAAGCGGACGTTGACGGTGCCGTGTCCGCGCATCGCCCCACACGCGGGCTTGTTGGTGAGGACGCGGAAACCGTCGTACTTGATATTCGGGATGTCGTAGAGCGCGCCGAGCAGCGCGCCGGAATAAAGAATGGTCACCACGCCGTATGAACAGTAAGCGCCGCCATCTTGAATGACTTTCGCGGCGACCGCAGTGATGCTGCCATCTTTCTTCACACCCGTTTTCAGATCGATGATGGTGCGCGGGCGTCCGCGATGCGCGAGGAACACTTCTTCACGCGTGTAAGTGATCTTCACCGGAGCTTTGGCTTTGCGGGCGGCGACTGCGGCGATGATCTCCAGCGGAATGATCTCGCTCTTGCCGCCGAAGCCTCCGCCGACCAGCGGCTTGATGACGCGGATCTGCGACATCTGCATCTCCAGCACGATCGACAGCTTGTGCTGCAAGTAGTACGGCACTTGCGTGGACGATTGGACGGTAAGTCGGCCTTCGAGTCCGGTGTGCGGATCGAATTCAAATGCTGCAAGTGTGCAATGCGGCTCCATCGCCGCGTGCGTGACTTCATTGGCGATGTATCGGCCTTCGAGGACAACGTCGGCTTGCGCGAAACCCGCATCGGGATCACCAAAGACGTGGTGGTAATCCTTTTCGATATTATTGGGACGCTGCTCGTGAATGAAATTCGCCTGCGCCTTCATCGAATCTTCCGGATCGAACCACGCGGGAAGCGGCTCGTACTCGACGTCGATTAACTCGAGCGCCGCCTCAGCGATGGATTCCGATTCGGCGACGACGCAAGCAATGTTATCGCCGACGTAGCGGACTTTTTCTACTGCGAGCGCGGTCTCGTCGTGTCCGACGGGAAGGATGCCGTAGGTATTGGGCGCATCCGTGCCGATGACGACAGTGACCACGCCCTCAAGCGCAAGTGCGCGCGAGGCATCGATCTTTTTGATCAGCGCATGCGGCAGATGCGAATGCAGAATCTTGCCGATGAGCATACCCGGCGCGGAGAGATCGTCGGCGTACTTGCCCTGTCCGGTGACCTTGCCGGCAGAGTCGATCATCGCGATGGGCTTGCCGATTACGGAGAATTCAGAGTTTCGGGAATCGCTCATTTGCCCGCCGCCATTCCCTTCTGCTCCGCTTGAATCGCGGCCTTGATGGCTTGATACATCTGGGTGTAGCCGGTGCATCGGCAGAGGTTTCCGCTGAGCGAGTGGCGGATCTCTTCGTCGCTGGGATCGGGATTCCGCTCCAGCAGCGCGCGCACCGTCATCATGAATCCGGGAGTACAGTATCCGCATTGCGACCCGCCCCAATCGCCATAGGCTTTTTGGATGGCCGCGAGCGCGCCGTGCTCGGCGACGCCTTCAACAGTCGTGATTTCATTGCCACCGTTGTCGCATTGATACGACGCCGCGATCATCGTGCAGGAGAGCATTGGAATGCCGTCTACTTGGATAGTGCAGGCGCCGCAGGATGAATCGTCGCATCCGCGCTTTGAGCCTGTGAGGCCGAGGTCCTCGCGCAAAGTGTCGAGCAAGAGTTTGCTCGGCTCGATTGCGACTTCGTGCCGGCGACCGTTTACTTTCAGTTCTATGAGTTCTTTTTTCATGGTGAAGCGGCTCTTGGCTATTAGC
>JAOAPL010000379.1 GCA_025462925.1 Acidobacteriaceae bacterium | reverse complement strand
GCCCTCAGGACGCCTGCTCCTCGCATTCGACAACGAACAATCCGCGCCCGCCGGCGTCATCGCGCTGCACGCCTTCGCTGATCGAAAGCTCGACAAACCCAGCGAACGCATTTGCGAGATGAAGCGTCTCTACGTCCGACCGCAATTCCGCGGACAACGAATCGGACAGCAACTCATCGAAGCCATCATCTCCGCCGCGCGCGAGCTCGGCTACGCGCGCATGCGCCTCGACACAATCGTCGGCCACATGGACAAAGCCATCGCCCTCTACCCCTCTTACGGCTTTCATGAAATTCCCAGCTACCGACTGAACCCCGTCGAAGGCGTCATCTATATGGAACTCGATTTTACCCGGGTGGAGCAGAGCCTGCCCTGAGCGAAGTCCTACTAACTACTGAACTCGCTCATCCGTGCAAATCCGTGTCATCCGTGAAATCCGTGGCGAGCTTTTGCCTTTGCTGTTGATCTTGAAACGAGAAACTAGAAACCAGAAACCGCCTTTAAATGCAAAAGGCCGACACAATGTCGGCCTCTGCGGTGGTTAAAGGTTATTAAAACTTATTTCGCGGGAGCGATCGCATCCTTCGCGGCCTTTGCGACACGGAACTTCACGACCGTCTTCGCCTTGATCTTGATCTCTTCGCCGGTCTGCGGATTGCGACCGAGACGCGCCTTGCGGTGCGCTTTTACCAAGCGACCCAATCCAGGGATCACGAACACGCCATTCTTCTTTGTTTCTTTAACGGCGGTGTCAGCCAGCAATTCCAAAAATGCAGCCGACTGCTTATTGTTGAGTTCCATCTTCTCGGCCATCAACCGGACGAGTTGTGTCTTTGTCATGCCTGATGCCATTTTGTTCTCCTCCTTGAAGTGTGAGAGCAATTCATTGTCGCCGCTCAAACCGATTGCAATCTTACATCACAGCGCGCCATTGGCAAAGCGTTTTGACCGCATTTTTACAGGCTTTTTTGCACAGCCCCAATTGTGGAAAACGCGCAACCCCGCATAAAATCTACTTGACAAACATTAAACATATCGTGCAAGCAATGTTTAGGCCGTCATACGCCGCTGTTTCGGTACCTTTTGTATTGTCGTCCTGAGCGAAGCGAAGGACCTCTTTCACTCTGCAAACTTCCCTTACCGCTGTCATCCCGACCGGAGCGAAGCGCAGTGGAGGGACAATGCCTTTGCTGTTGCACTTGGGAATGCCACAACAATTCACGCCTAAATGCTGACGGCTGAGTGCTGTTCTTCTCACTCAGGACTTTCGCACCACATCACCCTCCGGCAACCCCTCTAGCAACTCGCGTGCCGACCGCTTAAACACTGGATGAATCGCATCGGGAGCAATCTCCGCAAGAGGCGCCAGCACGAACCGTCGCCGATGCATCGCCGGATGCGGAACTTTCAATCCCTTTTCGTCGATCACCGCATCACCACAAAGCAGAATATCGATATCGATATTGCGCGGCCCTTTCGCCTGTATTCGCTCGCGTCCCATCGCCCGTTCTATCGAGAGCAGCGCATCCAACAATTCGGCCGCCGACATCTCCGTCTCCAGTTCCACCACACAATTCAAGAACCACGCCTGGTCTTTGAGCTCCACCGGCTCAGTCTCATAAAACGAAGACACCGCCAGCACTCTCCCCACTCGCGAGAGCTGTTCGATCGCCGCGCGCAAATTCCCCTCGCGGTCACCCACATTCGACCCCAGCGACAAGTACGTGGTTTTCACGCTCTCGAGTGTAGCGAAAAATTGAAGGCCTTGCGTTAAGCGAGGAATACTTAGCCACTAGGGCAAGCATCGCGGTAAGAAAAATGGAGGGGACAATTTGGATTATGCTCTATCTGCGAATCCGTGGACATCCGTGAAATCCGTGGCAAGTTTTTGTCTTGCACTAGAGACGAGGAACTAGAAACTAGAAACCGCCCTGTGCCTCTTCCCCTGAATCTCAATAAAGATATTGATCAGCGACACCGCAGCCGGAGTCACTCCCGGGATCCCCAGTGCATGCCCAATTGTTCGCGGACGCACCCGCGTCAACTTCTCATTCATCTCGCGTGAAAGCCCGCTCACCGTCGAATAGTCGAACCACTCCGGGATCGTGCGCTGCTCCGCTTTCTTCAAGCGGTCTATCGCCCGCTGCTGCTGCAGCAAATATCCCGCAAACTTCACTTCAGTCTCTACCGACTTCAACTCGTTGCGCACTTCCGCGCTCAATCCGTTTTTCGAGACTCGTGTGGCACAGCCGCCCTCGGCTGTGGTCGCCCCGGTCTCCGCAAACGCCGGCAGCACCGACGGCAACTCATCTTCACTCGCCGCAAGATCACTCACGCGCAAATGCGCCTCGGGACTGAAGTCGTATCCAGCCACTCCTTTGCCGTCATCCCGCAGCGAAGCGGAGGGATCTGCTTTTAAAACCTTCTTTTCCTTTGCGTCCCTTTGCGTCCTCTGCGGTTCAACGGTTCTTCTCTCAAAAAACTCCCCCGCCATCTCCCGCAGCATCGGAACAAAATCCTCGATCCCCACTTCCGGACGCTTCAACAACTGCGCATACGTCGATCCCACAGCATCGCCGACCTTCGCCTGCAATTCCGCCGGAAGCACAGACGCAGAACCCACGCGCGTCTTCTCCAGCAGCGACACCATCTTCTCCGCACGCTCTTGCTTCGCGATGAAGTCTGACCACGCCGCATCGTCGATCAATCCAATGCGACGCCCATACGGCGTCAACCTGCGATCAGCATTGTCGATGCGCAGATGCAAACGAAACTCGGCCCGCGAAGTGAACATCCGATACGGCTCATTCGTCCCCTTGCTTATCAGGTCGTCGATCAATATCGCGATGTACGCCTCCGTGCGGTCCAGCACCAGCGGAGTCTCGCCCTTGATCTTCAGCGCCGCATTGATTCCCGCCATCAGTCCCTGGCACGCCGCCTCTTCGTATCCGCTGGTTCCATTGATCTGCCCGGCCAGATACAGCCCATCAAACTTTTTCACCGCCAGCGTGCGGTCCAGCTCCTGCGCGTCGATCGCGTCATACTCAATCGCGTATCCCGGACGCAGCATCACCGCATTCTCAAGTCCGGGAATCGACTTGATCATCGCCTCCTGCACATCCACCGGCAGTGAAGTCGACATGCCATTCACATAGACCTCATGTGTGTGCAGCCCTTCCGGCTCCAAGAAAATCTGGTGCGTAAGCTTGTCAGGAAATTTAACGATCTTGTCTTCAATCGAAGGACAATACCGCGGGCCCACCGACTTGATCTGTCCGCTATACATCGGCGACCGATGCACATTCTCCGCGATCAGCCGTCGCGTCTCTTCCGTCGTCGTCGCGATGTAGCACGGCACCTGTGTCTGCGAAATTTTCTTTGTGCGGAAACTGAACGGAGTGGGATCACTATCGCCCGGCTGCACTTGGAATTTCGACCACTCGATCGTGCGCCCATCCAGCCGCGGCGGAGTGCCTGTCTTCAGCCGCGTTCCCCGCAACCCAAGCTGCTTCAGCGACTCGCCCAGCATCACCGCCGGAGCCTCGCCGCTACGTCCCGCCGGATACGTCTTCTCCCCACAATGGATCAGCCCATTGAGAAATGTTCCCGTAGTGATGATCACAGCCTTCGCTCGAATCTCGGTACCATCGCGCAGCGTGATCCCCGCCACATTTTGTTTTTCTGAATTGTCATCCTGAGCGGAGCGAAGCGGAGTCGAAGGATCTATGTATTTGCTTTCAGCGGCACTCTCTGACAAAGCTGCCTCGGAAACTTTGAACTCGAAGCCTGAAACTTGTTCTTCCTTTGCGTCCCTCCGCGTCCTCCGCGGTGCAGGATTTTGCCCTTGCTCCACCACCAACCCCGCAACCTCCGCCTCGATAATCTCCAACCCCGGTTGCGACTCCAGCACCTCGCGCATCTTCACGCGATACTGCGACTTATCACACTGCGCGCGCGGAGACCACACCGCCGGCCCGCGCGAAGTGTTCAGCAATCGAAACTGGATTCCCACTGCATCCGTGACCTCACCCATGAGCCCGCCCAGCGCGTCGATCTCGCGGACAAGATGTCCCTTGGCAATCCCGCCCACCGCC
>JAOAPL010000058.1 GCA_025462925.1 Acidobacteriaceae bacterium | reverse complement strand
ATGCCATTTTTTGCAGGTTGTCGGCGGCGAGCGCGGAACGAAATCCGCCACCGCAGTAGAGGATGATCTCGGCGTTTTTGTCGGGCACGGCGGCCTCGATGTCGCGCTCGATAACGCCTTTGGAAAGATGTACTGCGCCGGGCAGGTGTCCCTTGTCCCATTCGTTATCTTCGCGGACATCCACCAACGTGAACTTTTCGCCGCGGTCCATGCGCTTCTTTACTTCCTCAACATTAGTCTCTGCGACGCGGGACTTTGCGTCATTCACAATGTTCAAAAAACCTTCAGAGTGCTTCATGCGATTGAAGGTAAAGCCTTTCCCGTGCTGGGTCAAATGAACTCCAGTGGCCGATTGCGCCGGCGAACGGCGGGAAATTCCCGCTGCGGGACTGGGCCATCTGGAAATCGCCATTAGGTCCTTTTGTAACCTTGAAAAGCATCGTATTACGAGTTATTCTGTTTCGCGCAACATTCCTCCTCCTTTGGTGTTCCATGCCTGAGTTCCTTTTACCGGGTATTCGATCGATGAAGTCTGGCCCCTCATCAATCCAAAAACCCGTTTTGCTGGTCTCGACCACCCTTGCGGTGGTTGTAATGACGCTTGGGCCGATGTATTTGATGGCTCAGTCAGTGGAAGAGCGCATGCTCATGTTGCTCACCTGCATGCCCCTCAGCGGCCTCACTTACACCTGGGCATGGCAGGAGGACCGCCGCTTTGTTATCCGGTGGGCCACGATCTGCTTCGCCTCTGCTGTGGGGACATGGTTCCTCTTCTTCTTGTTTTTTATCTTTGAGACTCAGGACGAGACCCGCGGCACCATCCTGGTATTCACCAATCTGCTGACCAACGGGATCCTCTTCTGGATGTTGAACAAGACATGGCGAAAACGCCATTTCCACGTCAATGAAGAAGACATGGTTGTGATCTAGCTGTTAGCTCTCAGCCTTTAGCCATCAGCTTGCGATTTGGTGCGCGATCTTTCCCACGCCTTGGCATATTTCCAACTGACATAAACAGAGTGATAGAGGTGGAGCAGTAAACCTTCGCGTCCGTCGAGAAAGCCGAGGCGGAAGATGTAGTTGTAGATGAATGTCGCTATTGGTCGGACGACGATGTTCAGAATGCTGAAGCCGCCCTGTCCCTTGGCGACGGCCATCTCCGCACCGAGCGAAGAGTAGCTGTTCATGTGCTGGATATAGCTGGAGAGCGTGGGGTAGGCGTGGTGGATGAGAGGCTTTTTCAATGCGCCGCTGATCCCAGAGCTCAGTTCGACGGTCTCGTGAACGGGCCGATCGATGAATTTGCCCAATCCATTTCTGAAAAGACGGAGCTTAGGATCTGGGTAAAAGCCTCCGAATCTGAGCCAGCGATTCAAGAAGAGATTTTTTCTTGGTATGCGGAAACCGGAAAATGACACTTCAGCCGAAAACTTGTTGTTGCCCGTTTGGATGGTTTTGACCTTGCCCTTTCGCCATTGACTCTGGAGTTGTTTTTCAACCTCCTTATCTACGATTGAGATAACTCGGCTTGCACCAGCAAAAAATTGCTGCACCTCCGCCGCAAGCTCCGGGCTGACTTCCTCGTCCGCGTCGAGACTCAGAATCCAATCGCCCGTACACTTTTCAATCGCCGAATTCTTCTGCGCGGCGAATCCCTTCCATTCCTCGACAAAGACCTTTGCTCCCAATTCGCGGGCGATCTCGCATGTCTGGTCGGTGCTGCCGGAATCGACCACCACAATTTCATCGGCCCAGCGGACACTCTCCAGCGTCCGGCGAATGTTGGCTTCTTCGTTCTTTGTGATGATGGCCACGGACAGAGTCACGCACCAGAGAATAAATGACTTAGGGCCAAACGCGGCATAAAAGTTGGCAGGCAGCAGCACACACCGCTTGCGCATCCCACTAGCGGGACAAGAACTCACACCGAATCCTGACTCTGGAGCCCCATGGGAAAGCTCAAGCTGCTCGTACTGGCGCACGTCATATTGATCTCGATGGCATCGTTCGCTGCCTCTCCGCCTAACGCGCTGCGACAGATTGCATTGCTTGACCTGCCCGGAACTCCCGGCTTCGACGACATGGTCATTGTGAACGGCAACCTCGTCATCGCCCATCGCGGAGCGAATACCGTGGACATCTTCGATCCCATCAAGCGCCGCATGGTCGCGCAGATCAGGGGCATTGAAGCTCCGCGCGGATTGGCGGTCGACGAGCAGGGCGGAGTGTTTTACATCGCCGCTTCTGGAAGCAACACTATTGTTGTCGTCAATTCGAAGACTTGGCAGGTTCAAGGCGTGATCGGTCTGAAGCATTCGCCGGAGAACCTCTTGCTGGTTCCGGGAATGAATTCGCTGTTGATCACAAACCCGCTGAACCGTTCCATCTCTGTGGTTTCGACTGAGACCGCGCAGAAGATTGCTCCCACCTCTCCTTCGGAGTTGGCCACATTTGATGTGCAGGGACGTCCGCGCGAGATGGCTTGGGACGCGCAGAAGAAAGTTGCCTACGTCACATTGGAAGACACCAATGAGATCGTCGCCTTGAATCCGGCGAACGCTGGCGATCCGGTTGCGCGTCGCATGAAGCTGACCGCATCGCAACCGACCGGCTTGGTATTCGAGCCGAACTCGCGGCGGATCTTTGTTGCAGTGCGCTTTGCCGTTCTACAAATCGAC
>JAOAPL010000332.1 GCA_025462925.1 Acidobacteriaceae bacterium | reverse complement strand
ATCCCACCCTGCCGCTTCGCGGCAACGGTGGGGCACCCGCTGACATGGCGAAGGCGGGGTCAGATGGGTCATTGCAGGTGGTGGACAGGGATGGGAATGCGGGATTGTTTTGTCCGCTGAAGCATACCGACGTGAAAGCGGAGATATCGGGATTCCTCGCCCGGGTGACGGTGACGCAGGAGTTCACCAATCCATCGCAAGACAATGTGGAAGCGGTCTATGTTTTCCCCCTGCCGCATGATTCGGCGGTGGACGACATGACTCTGCATGTCAACGATCGGGTAGTCCGCAGTCTGATCAAGAAGCGCGAAGAGGCGCAGAAGATTTACAACGATGCGAAGAATGCGGGGCACGTGGCGGCGCTGCTGAACCAGGAGCGTCCGAATATTTTTACGCAGTCAGTGGCAAACATCGCTCCGGGCGCGAATGTAAAAGTCGAGATCAGTTATGTCGAAACGCTGAAGTATGAGGCGGGGTCGTATGAGTTCGTTTTCCCGATGGTGGTCGGCCCGCGCTACATACCGGGAGCTGCGACAGGGCAGCAGGCGGGCGGATGGTCGCCAGACACGAACCAAGTGCCGGATGCGTCGCGGATCACGCCGCCGGTGGCGGGCGTTCACTATGGCGTGCAAGGCACTCGTGCCGGACATGACATTTCTTTGTCGGTGAAGCTGGATGCAGGCGTGGCGATCAGGGAGTTGAAGTCGTCGTCACACGATGTGATTGTGGACAACACCAATGCGCACAGTGCAGTGGTGCGGCTGAAGAGCGAAAACGAGATTCCTAATCGGGACTTCATCCTCAAGTATGAAGTGGCTGGAGGAAAGATCGAAGACGCGCTGCTGGTTCATGCGAATGCAAGGGGCGGGCGCGATTACCAAGGCGGTGAGGCCGAGCCGAGTGGGGTCTCGGGCGGCTATTTTATGTTCATCCTGCAGCCGCCGGACCGGGTGCGGGACGAGGATGCGACTCCGCGCGAGTTGATTTTCGTGCTGGACACTTCGGGGTCGCTGTACGGATTCCCGCTGGAGACGGCGAAGAAGACGATGAAGCGGGCGATCCAGAATATGCGTCCCGGGGACACGTTCAATTTGATCACGTTCTCCGGCGATACGCACATTCTGTTTCCGTCGCCGGTGATGGCGACCACGGCGAATGTGAATGAGGCGCTGCAGTTCATCGATGGGCGTCGCGGTGGCGGCGGGACGGAGATGATGAAGGCGATCCGCGCGGCGCTGGGTGAACAACAACTCGGGTGTGGGCCGACGGAGAATTGCGCCGTGAATGTACGGATGGAAAGTGATCGCACACCCGTGCGCGTGGTGTGCTTCATGACCGATGGATATGTCGGGAATGACATGCAGATCATCGCGGAGGTGCAGAAGCATCCGGAGGCGCGAGTCTTCAGCTTCGGTATTGGAACGGCAGTGAACCGTTTCCTGCTGGAGAACATGGCGCGCGCGGGCCGCGGCGAGGTGGAGTTCGTTACCAATGAGAACGAAGCGGCACCGGCGGCGGACCGTTTTTATGAGCGCGTACACACTCCGGTGCTGACCGACATCAGCATCGACTGGAATGGGTTGCCGGTGACCGATGTGATGCCGTCGCGATTGCTTGATCTGTTCTCCGCGAAGCCACTGGTGATCACGGGCCGATACAGCGGAGCGGCCAGTGGGAACATCCGGTTGCGAGGAATGCGCGCGGGCAAGCGATTCGAACGCGATATCCGCGTTGAGTTGCCGGCAAGTGAGCCATCGAACCAGGTGCTGGAGCAATTGTGGGCGCGGAACAGGATCGAGAGATTGATGTCGCAAGACTGGAACGGAATGCAGCAAGGCAATCCGCAACCAAAATTGCGAGAAGAGATCACGCAGTTGGGATTGGATTATCGGCTGGTCACACAATTCACCTCTTTTGTTGCGGTAGAAGAACAGACGGTGGTGGAAGGCGGTCGGTCGCGGACGATCCAAGTGCCAGTGGAAATGCCGCAGGGCGTGAGTCCTAAGGGAATCTTCGGCGATAGGCAAGGAGAAATGGTGCAGGTGACTGCGCAATCGCATGCGATGCAGATGGTGGCACCGAGCTTTAAATCAGACGCGTTTTCCGGTAGATCCATCCAGGGAATTCCTCCAATGCCGCTAGCCAAAGCGAATGATTCGGTGGATGTGAAGGCGGTGAATGCACCTCCGGAAAAGAAAAAGGATGAGCATCGCGAGCTGGAACAGAAGCTGCATCCGGGATTGCTGGCGGTGTATGAGTGCTGGGTGCATGGGCCAAATGCGAAGTGCGGGAATGTGAACCAAGGGCGCATCGCCATTCAGGTGTGGTTGAGTGAGAGCTCGCCGTCGGTCATGAAAGAGCTCAAGCAGCTGGGATTTGTGGTCACACCCGGCAAGACTGGAGCGCAATTACGGGGCACGCTGCCGATCGAGAAGTTGCAATCGTTGGCGGGAATGAAAGAGGTGAAGCTGGTGGCGCTGGAGGGCAGTAGTCAGTAGCTAGTAGTCAGGGTCCGGCACGAAAGTGCCGGACTTTTTTGTGGGTGTTGGACGCGAGCCTCAAACCTGAGAACACGAAGGCCACAAAGGTTTCACAAAGGTCACGAAGACCGATGAGGTGAGAAAGTCATGTGCATGCCGATTGCAGAGTGAAAGGGATCCTTCGTTGCGCTCAGGATGACAAACACGTTCGTTCGAAATAAAGAAAACAACGCATTCTGATACAAATGTACGTTGCCGATGCGAGTGCACAGAATATTTTCGTACATCGTTGTGGGGCCGCCACAGATATTCGCGGTGCTGCTATTGCTGACGTTTGTGGCGCAGTGCGCGTGGTTGATCGGTAACGTGCCGTTCTCGCCTGCCGAGCAAGACCACATCTGGGCGGGACGACAGCAGTTGGAGTTCGGGTCAATACCGCGGAGCTTTGGCTATTCGGCGTTGACGAACGTGATGGCGGCGGCACCGATGGCCATCGACAAGAATCGCGCCGAGAGCAGGGCGCCTACGGTGGAGAATACGCGGCGGGAGGTCCGTCGCTTGCGCTGGTTGCTGCGGAGTCCTTTCCTGCTGGTGGGACTGCTGCTGGGAGTCTCGGTTTGGTATGTGGCGCGGCGACTCTATGGCAATGCCGGCGGTTACATTGCGCTGGCACTCTATTGTTTTTCGCCGGCGATGGTGTTGCGCGGGGCATCGATACAGGAGTCGGGGCCTTCGGCGTGGGGAACGTTTGGGATCGTCTTTACGGCGATTGCGATATCGCACAATCTTTATGCGCCGTGGAAAAAGTGGCGGTATCGGACGATCTTGCTGAGCGTGGCGGCGGCGCTGGCAATCGGGTCGCATCCGGCGGCGATGTTGCTGTTGCCCGTGGCGCTGCTATTCATGCTGTACCTGGCGCCAGGACGCCGATGGGTGGCGCTGCTCGTGTTTGTAGTGGCGACATTGCTGTCTGCGATGCTGCTGTATGCGGCGTATGGATTCCATCCACACGCGATGCTGGAGGGGATCGACCTGCGGGAGTGGGTGGCATACACGCCGAAGCTGGCGCAGGCGGCGCTGCTGGGCGACCGGAAAGAGTTTTTGTCGAGATTCAATCCCTCGGTGCTGGTGCTGTTGTTCTTCTCCGTGCTGACCTATATTGCGTGGAGACGCACGCGATATTTTGGAAACACAGCGCCGTTGATGGTGGGCATCGGGTTGCTCTACTGGGCATTGATAAGCCCGATGGCGATGATCGCGTCGATATGGGCGCTGCCGTTTTTGTTCGTGTTCATCGGCGGGATATGGGCGGACTTGTTAGAGAGCAATCGCGGGAAGTGGTTCTTGGGCGCGCTGCTGCTGTTGCTGGCGGAGAATGCGTATTTTTGTAAGGCAGCTCTTAGCCTTTAGCTCTTAGCATCCAGTTGTGAATAATTGGGGAGTCGCCAAATGCACAGGCATTGTCTCTCCGTGGCAATAAAATAACGGCGCGATTTGATCGCGCCGCGAGACCGTGTGCCGATATTTGAACTGAACCGAGTACCTTAGTCTATTTAGTGGTGTCCGCTGTGCTGGTTTCAGGGGCTTCGCTCTCCTGATGGAAGACGGGCTGCCATTTATCTCCGTGCTTCTCATAAACCGTGCTGACGTTAACAGTGGGCGGAATTTTCTTGCCGTCGCACGTGGCGTCCTGATGGGCTTTGTAAGTTAGCAGAGCAGTGTCTTTATCGATCTGCGTAACCTTTGTATCGGACAGCGTGAAGTTCTGGACCTGGCAGTTCTGGGTAGTGATCTCCTTGATAGATGCTGCCCGGTCCATGAGTCCCTTGTCACCCATGGTGACGGCGTTGGGATCAAGCGTTTTTTCAAAGGTCGCCCCGTCCTTGGCTTTCCACGCATTCCAAAGCTGCCTCTCCGTATCGGTAAGTGTGGTCTCTAAGTCGCTCTTTTGCGCTAAGAGCACTGTGCCGCCGAATGCCAGGGTCAGCATGATCAAGCTGATTGTAAAAAGGTGAGTTGCTCTCCTCATAAGTGTTCTCCTTCCATTCATTGTGATGAAGAAGGAGCGCAAAAAAGCTGCCAATATCATTCATTCGAGGGTTCCGCAGCAAGCTGCTTCACTCTCGCGCTGGGCTCGCGCTGAACGGCGCTCGCTGCGCGCTCACCTGAGCGGAGCTGGCGAGAGCAGCAGAATGGGAGTTGCTGGTTGGGAGCTGTACAGAGCGGGCTTTCGCCCGCCCTCGTAAAGCTGATCGTTATTCTTTGGCAGCGCTGGTGGCGGGCATGGCGGTCTCTTGATGGAAGAGCATTCTCCAGGTGCCGCCGCTCTTTTTGAAGAGAGTGGAAGCGAGAATGTTCTCCGGAATTTTTTGTCCGTCACAACTGGCATCTACGCCCGTGGCTTTGTAGGTAAGGAGCGCGGCGTCGGCATCGACCTTTGTGAGTTTGAAATCGTCGAGAGAGTAGTTCTTCACGTCGCATCCAGTGATGTTCTTCAAAATGGTGGCGCGATCAGAGAGACCGCCGTTGTCAATGGTGAGGGCGTCGACGGTGAGATGTTGGTCGAAAGGCTTGGCGTCACGATTCTTCCAGGCCTCCCAGAGTCCTTTTTCCATGATCTGAAAGCTGTCCATCATGTTGTCGACTTTTTGTGCGGCAGAGTGAGCTTTGGTTTTGGTGGTGCCAGACTTGGCAGTGGTTTGTGCAAAAGCGATTGAGGCAAGCAGCAGGCTGCTTACAAGAAAGAGAGTTCGAGTTGTTTTCATTGGGAGGCTCCTTAGATGAGAGAGATTAGGAATCCCGAAAGGCGAGAAAAACAGCAGAAGTGTAGCACGGTTGCGAGAGACAACTCTGAGACGGCAAATGCTGCCGGACAGAGTGCCTGCAAGGCGACGCGGTTACGCCCTGGAAAAAAGGCGTCTATTCTGAACAACTTAGGATTTCTTAGATATCCGGTGCACGACTGCAACCCACGCGATAACAGGGGCTTCTAAAAAATCATGTCGCAACTTGGCGTACGTTGAGTGTCTCTAAATTGAACTCAGCTACTTTCCCCGGGTGAATAGAAAGTGTGATTTTGTGGTTACTACGACGCAAGTTCCGACCGCGAGGGTACAAAAGCACGGGCTCCTTGCGGATGTCTTTATGAGTCGAAGTTCCAACGGCTCAATCTTCCACTACATTATTCAAAGAACCGGCGCGGCTGAGATCCTGTACTGGGGCCAAGAACATTCATTGAAAGAAGCCTTGGAACGGATACAGGAGTACTTGGCGAAAGCGGCGTGAGAAAACCAGTTTAGGGTTTAGGGTTTCGAGTTCGAGGCCGGAACAAGAACCAAGGCAAAAGCTTGCCACGGATTTCACGGATGGAACGGATCTGCACGGATAATGCGCTGTTTGAGGCATCGGTGGAAAACCGCGAGATCCTCGGCGGCAGAAGTTATACCTCAGGGGCTGAAGCCCGATCACTCCTCGCAAATAAATGCAGGGCTAAAGCCCTGCGCCACCCGGAAGCAGGCGAATGCCGAAGCGCTGAGCGACAACAATGAACCAGGGTCTAATGAACCAGGGTCCATAGTTCGCAATTGGGCCTGTGTTTATCATCTCGAATCCTTGCCCGGTCTGCCGCGATAAACATCTTCTGACATTTGCCCTAATGAAGCATAATCGTGGGGATATTCAATGCCGGAGGAGAACTATGTCTGCCACATTGGCCATGCTGCGCGAAGTGAAGTTGTTTGCGTTATTAGATGACCAGGAGAGCGAATCATTGTGCGCGCTGATGGAGACGTCGCATTTCGATAAGGGTGACACCGTGTTCAATGCCGGTGATGCCGGCGATTCCATCTACATCGTGCGTTCCGGCCGGGTAGAGGTTTACATCGAGAATTATGAAGGGCACAAGATCATCCTGCGGGAAAACGAAACGGGCGACGTGTTTGGGGACATATCACTGCTGGATGGCGGACCGCGCACGGCGACGGCGGTGGCGGTGGAAGACACAGAGGTGCTCTCCCTCGACCGCGACAACTTATTGGAGCTAGTGACGAAGCATCCTCACGCTGGATTGGACCTGCTGACGGTGATGGGACAGCGGTTGCGCGCGACCAATGAATTGTTGCGCACGCAGGTGTCGCGCAACGCGAACGAAGAAGAAGAGGAGATGCTGACGTTTGGTCAGCGGATCGCGGACAAGGTGGCATCGTTCGGCGGATCATGGACTTTCATCATCACCTTCGGCGTGTTTTTATTGGTGTGGATGAGCATTAACAGCATGGTCCTGCTACAGGCGGCGAAACCGGGGAGCAAACCGTTCGACGAGTATCCCTTCATTCTGTTGAACCTTATTTTGTCCACGCTGGCGGCGTTGCAGGCGCCGGTCATTATGATGTCGCAAAACCGGCAGGCTTCGAAAGACCGTTTGCAGGCGGACCTCGACTATCAGGTCAATCTGAAAGCGGAACTGGAAGTGGCGCAATTGCACGGCAAAGTGGATCGCATCTACGAGACGATGCAAGCGCAGTTTGCGAAAGCGGAAAAAGCAGTAGTCAGTAGCAAGTAGTCAGTAGGCAGGAAAACCAAAGTCAAGACCTTGAACCACAGAGGCTCGAAGGACACGAAGATCCATAAAGGATTTTTGACCTTCGAGTCTAAGCACGGGCCTAGTGTTTCCGCAGCGGCCCGGTTCCACACGACGCAGAAATCAATTTCACATTCCTTCGGGATGTTTTGAAATGCAGTCGCTACAATAATGATGTGCAGCTTGATGACACCATTGTTGCGATATCGACTCCGCCGGGGCGAGGCGGAATTGGTGTGGTGCGCCTGGCGGGAGCGGAGGCGTACCAGATTGCGATGCAACTTCTCCGCTTGCGCTCAAACCGCGAGTTGCAGGCGGGGCATGCACAGTTCTGCGAACTGATCGAGTCGGCATCGGGCGAACGCATTGATGAAGTAGTGGCGACGTATTTCGCGAAGCCACATTCCTACACCACAGACGACATTGTTGAAATATCCGCGCACGGCGCGCCGGTGGTGCTGCGCCATATAGTGGATGAGGCAATTGCGTGTGGCGCGCGGCTAGCAGAGCCGGGCGAGTTCACGATGCGCGCCTTCCTGAATGGGCGGCTGGACTTGACGCAAGCGGAGGCTGTCCGCGACTTGATTGAATCGCAAACGTTGTTCCAGGCAAAGGCGGCGGCGCAGCAGCTTGGTGGGGCGCTGTCGAAACGGCTGAAGCCAATCAAACAAATGTTAGTGGAACTCATCGCTGTCCTTGAAGCAGGCGTGGACTTCGCTGAGGACGACGTTTCGGTGTTGCCGGATGCGGAAATCGTTAAGCGCATTGCCGAAGTGCGCGCGCCGCTGGTGAAGCTGGCGGAATCGTTTGCCTACGGAAAAGTAGTGCATGAAGGGCTGACGCTGGCGATCGTTGGCAGGCCGAATGTGGGGAAGTCGAGTCTATTCAACCAACTGGTGGAGCGCGAGCACGCGATAGTCACCGCTGTCCCGGGAACGACGCGCGACCTGGTGAGCGAAACGGTTTCGCTGGGTGGGATCCCCCTGAAACTGGTGGACACGGCGGGAATCCGAGAGTCGATGGATGAGGCCGAGAGCATTGGCATACGAAAATCCTACGAGGCGTTGGCGGATGCTGATCTGGTGCTGGTGGTAGTGGACGCGAGCGCGAGCGCCGCTGATATAGAAGATGCGCGATTGCTGTCGGCGATGGAGGACAGAGAGTCCAGCGTGATCGTGGTGGAGAACAAAGTTGATCTGGCGAAAGCGGGTTCGACAGCCAAGTCGAATGGAATGGTTTCGGTTAGGACATCCGCGATCACGGGTGAGGGCATTGCGCAATTGCGGTCAGAGATACTTCGCCAGGTTGTCGGGGACGGCAGTGGGCAACGCGAAGCCGGCTTTCTGACGAATGCGCGGCACCTGGGGTTAGTGAATGAATCGCTGAGAGGCCTTGAAGCCGCGGAGAGCGCGGTGCGCAATCGGATACCGCATGAGATGTTATTGCTCGATCTTTACTCGTCTTTGCGTCCACTGGACGCGATCACGGGGGAGACATCGGCGGATGACATACTGAATCTAATATTCGGGAAGTTCTGTATTGGAAAATGAGCAGCAGTAATTACTATCCATCTATCTTGCAAGTGGCCTGAATATGCTGTTGAAATAGTTTTTAATGACGCGAAACACTGTCCGACAAAAATCTTCCAAAAACTGTATTTATCCGCATAGAAATTCACAGATTTTTCACCTTAGAAGGTACTAACCACTGGTACTCTGAAACGGATTAAGGTAAAGTTTCCCTGCCTTAAAACCGGCCCCCCGGAATAACACCAAGATTTTGAAATACTGCGCGTGGTGTCCCCACGTGGAACAAATTGTTTTTCTCACTTCAGGAGCTGACAAAGATGTCACAGGCTAACACTCGATTTAACGCGCGGATATTTGCCGCGTTCACATTTCTCATGTGCTTTACGCTCACGGCGCCCACATTGTTTGCACAAGGCGGGGGCTTCGGAGCCATAACCGGCGTAGTGCAAGATTCAAGCGGCGCGGTGATCCCCGGCGCCAAAGTCGTGATCGACAATGCTTCCAAAGGTATCCATCGAGAGATGGAATCAAACGGAGCGGGTGCGTTCAATGCTCCGGCATTGGTCCCCGCATCCGGATATACAGTAAAGATCAGCAAGAGCAATTTTGGCAACTATGAGGCCAAGAACATCACCGTCACGGTCGGTGAAAACGTTAGCTTGAGCCCGGTGCTGGGCGTCGTCTCAGCGGCTTCTAATGTCGAAGTGACAGGCGAAGCGTCCACGGTTGATCAGACAAAGACGGCTAACTCGGCGTTGGTCAACTCCAGGCAGATCCTGGATCTTCCTATCAATGGTCGCCGAGTGGATGAGTTTGTGCTGCTTACCCCTGGCGTTGCGCCTGATGGTATCTTCGGCCTGCTCTCCTTCCGTGGTAACCCGGGAGGGAACAGCTTCCTGACGGATGGCAATGACACCACTAACCAGTTCTACGATGAGAACGCCGGCCGTAGCCGTGCCTACAACATCTCGCAGGACGCGGTGCAGGAATTCCAAGTCGTATCTTCCAACTTCCTTGCAGAATATGGCAAGGCCTCAGGCGGCGTGGTCAACACAGTCACGCGGAGTGGCACGAACAGCTATCACGGCACGGCATACGAATTTTTCCGTAATCGTACGCTCAACGCTACTGACGTTAATGCCAGTGGCATCAATCCTCCGGAGTGGCGTCATCAGGCAGGCATGAGCATCGGGGGCCCAATTAAGAAGGACAAGCTCTTCTTCTTTTTCAACGGCGAACTGACGCGCCGTAATGCGCCGATCGTTTCCTCGAACATCGGCAACAACACAGTGTTTGATTCTCAGGGAAACTTTTTACCGATTTCTCCTACTGGCACCAATAACTGCGGTGCGGTGGCTCCTCCTAACAATCCCACCGGCCCCAAGGTGACGCCTACCGCGGCGCAGTGTGCGGCAGCAGGCGCCTATATGAGCAGCCGTGCGCGGCCCCAGTTGGTTCCGCGAACAGTGGATACCAATCTGCTCTTTGGCAAGCTTGACTATCGTCCTAACGACAAAAACTCGTTCAGCCTCAGTACTAATTACCTTGATTTCCGTTCGCCTAACGGCATACAGACAGGGCTGGTGTTCTCGAACGGCTCCGCGGTCGGCAACAATGCTGACACCAATGTGTTTGACCGTACCGGTCGTGCAAGCTGGACATACATCGTTACCCCAAGTGCGGTGAACGAAGTCCGTTACGGCCTGTTCATCGACAGACAATTTGATAACATCAGCCCGACGTTGCTGCCTTCCATCGGGCCTGTAAGTCTATCCGTGAGTGCATCCACTGGGGCTGCAGTCGGGAACCTCGGTTTCGCGGCTGGCTATCCCAGACTGAATCCAAGTGAAACCCGGCACCAGCTGGCAGACACCTACACATGGACGAAGGGTGCCCATAACATGAAATTTGGTGTTGACTGGAACCACATTGAAGATTACGTCAATCGCAACGGCAACTTGTGGGGCACCTACAGCTACTCTTCAATCTCGGCGTTCGCGCTGGATTTCAGCTCGCCCACGAATGGTAAGAACTGGAACCAGTTCACGCAAACCTTCGGCAATCCAATTGTGGACACTAATCTGACCGAGATTTCACTGTTTGCGCAAGATCAATGGCGTGTGACATCCAAGTTGTCTGTGGATTATGGACTGCGGTACGACCATACTTGGATCCCTCAGCCCGTAGTAACTAACCCGGCATTCCCGCAAACTGCGGTGATTCCGAGCACGAGCAAGAACTTCGCTCCTCGTTTCGGCTTTGCCTATTCTCTAGATGACAAGACGGTATTCCGGGGAGGTTACGGGTTATTTTTCAATCGCTACACTAGCTCAACGATTGAGAACCTCTTTATAACCAACGGCGTTTATCAGCAAAACTTCACTCTGCGAGGCACGACCACAACTAATCTCGTGGCCGGTCCAAGTTTTCCGAGCAGCTTGGCAGCCGCACCCACGGGACTTACCGGCACATCAAGCGTACTCCTTGCAGATCCGAACTTCCGCAACCCATACTCACAGCAGGCTTCGCTGGCAGTCGAGCGTGAATTGGCAAAGAACACCAACCTCTCCGTCTCGTATGTCTGGAGCAGGGGCTTGCACTTGCTGCAAACGTACGACGCGAATGTGGTTGATCCTGGCCCGTGTCCGCAATCGAGTACGGCTGGGCGGGCTGGAAATTGCTACACCTACACGACCCTGGACGTGGCCGGGAACAAAACCGGCACCTATACTTCGCCGGTATACACGTCACGCATCCCGGGGAACACGACTGGATCCAACAACACGCTGCAGTCTGCTGGCAATTCCTACTACAACGGGTTGTTGGTTAATTTGACCTCCCGCTACAGTAGTTGGCTGGAAGGTGGCGTGGCCTACACGTATAGCCATGCAATCGATAACAATCAAGGTGGCGGTGGCAATACTTTGTTCGGTTCCACATTTCCAACCACAGCTATCTACAATGGCAACTATCAACTTGACCGCGGATCGTCTTCCAGCGATCAGCGTCACAGGTTAACGATAAATGCGACACTGAATCCGACCTTCATGCACAGTAATAGTGCCTTCGCCAAGTATGTGGTGAATAATTGGCAACTGGCAGTGGTCGAACTGGCCGCATCTTCGCTGCCGTTAACTCCTTCGGTAGGCACGTCTGGCACGTTGTTCTCCGCAGCTACCGGATTTCCAACAACACCGTTGAGCACGAGTACGCTGAACGGTCTTGGAGGTTCGTTCCGGGTTCCGTTCGAGTCGACCTCGGCGCTAGACATTGGCCCGACTTATCGTACGGACGCACGTCTTTCAAAGATGTTTCCAATCACAGAACGAGTCAAGGTCAGTCTGGGATTTGAGGCGTCGAACATCTTCAATCACCTGATCCCGACGGGCCGTCAAACGGCCGAATATACGGCGAAGGCCGGAACGGGAGCATTTAACGGACTTATCGTAGTCCAGCAGAATGCTGTGGCTGCAACCCCGAATACGATCAACTCCGGTTATGGATCAATAACCTCTACCTCAGCGCCGTCTGTTGAGGGCGGAACGTCCGCTCGTCGTGCACAGGGTGTGCTCCGCATCCTGTTCTAAGCGAGCTGTAAGAGCTAAAAGAGACCCGACGCTTTCGCGTCGGGTTTTTAATTGATTGGAAAGATTTACTTTGGCGAGAGTTCGCGTTTGACGGCTTCGCTGACGAGTTTGCCGTCCACTCGGGTGCCGCTGGCCTGGAATTTGGCCATGGCGTTTTTCATGACCGTGCCCATGTCCTTGATGGTGACCGGGCCCATCTCGGCGATGGTGGCGCGGACCGTGGTGGTGACCTCCTCTTCGCCCGCAGCCTTTGGCATGTAGTCTTCGATCATCTTGATCTCGGCGGCTTCTTTGTCGGCGAGTTCGGGGCGTCCACCCTTGGTGAACTGCTCGATGGAGTCCTTGCGTTGCTTGATCATGGTGCTGAGGATCTGGATGGTCTCCTGGTCGTCCACCGGAGCGCGCTTGTCGATCTCGCGGCTGCGGATGCCGGATTTCATCATCCGGAGAGTGGTAAGACGATGCTCGTCGCGGGCGCGCATGGCGTCGGTGATGTCTTTGGAGATTCTTTCGGCGATGGTCATGGAAGCATTATAGGCAAAGGCTTACCACGGAGTGCACGGATGAGACGGATTTGCACGGATAAAGGCGCAGGATAGTGGATAGTGGTCAGTGGCTATTAGTAAGAGCGAAAGCAAAAGAGCAGGGCTCCCTCACATTCGTTCGGGATGTGACAAGCAGATCCTTCGACTCGCTGCGCTCACTCAGGATTTCGGCAGCGGGCTCCGACCCCCAGCTGAACGCCTCAACCTAACTACCGTGGTTCACCTGATTGCGGACAGGTAAACTGCCGGAGTATCATCCAAGGCACTCATCGCTATCGTTATGGGATCTCTTTCGCCAATCCAAATCGCGGTAATCGTCATCAGTGCGGTGTCGCTGGTGGGCGTGATAATTTCGACGATTCGCAACTCCGCGTTGCTCTCCGGCTATGGCGAATACAAGAGCGATATCCAGAAGATTGCCTCGTTACTGAAAGCGGAGATGTTCCGCGACGGCAATGACGTGGTGATCCCCGGCAATTACAAAAAATTTCCCATCCAGGTACGCTTCTCGTATTCGGAAAATACTCCGGGGCTCAATATAAGGATGCAGGCGCCGGTGTCATTCACGTTCTCGGTAGTGCCGAAGGGCGAGCGCGCGAGTGAAGGTCGGGTGCTGGTGCGCACCGGCGATGATATGTTCGACGCGCGATTTGCCGCCCGGACAGACCATCCGACTCAGGCGAAGATGCTGGTTAGCAGCAAGGCCATGCGCACGCACATGGAAAAACTGTGCTGCTCTTCTAAGACATTTTTGACGATGGTGACGGGCAGCATCGAGGTCAGCGAGTTGATCATCCCGGGGCCATACACGGCGCGCCACGTGATGGACCATGTGGAGTCGATGGCGATCCTCGCGGCGGAAGTGGACGACATTCCCGGCGCGGAAAAAGTCAAGATTCAAGAGTACAAGCGGGAAAAGAGCGCGCCGGTGGTAAAGATCGCACTGGTGGTGGGCGCGCTGGTGGCGATTGCCGCAGTGTTTGCGGGAAGGCCAGGCACGGAGATCACTGAGAGCAGCGTGGCCGCAGGGGTGACGCATGCAGAGGGCGTTTTGGACAGAGACGCCGGTTCCATCCCCAAACTGGCGGGCTGGCACGCCGCAGGCGAATCGGATTTCAGTGCAGATGTGATTGGATGGATGAAGGCGTCGGGCGTGCAACCAACGGGACGAGTCGAGCTTGACCTGGATGGCGCGGCGCCAAAAGAAGTGGTGTACTGCCTAAGCCGCGACGAGGACACCTCCAAGAGAATAGTGATGCTGCAAAACGGATCGAGTGAGTTTGATTCGATCATGAAGGATGTGGTCGGTGTAGCGCGCATACCGAAGAGCAGCCTGGCCACCATCACCTGGACTTTAAAACCCAGCGCGGAAAGCGATGGCGACGCAATCATGATCATCAGACGGACCGATGACAAGACATCAGCAATGATCTTGTATCGCAGCGGCAACAGGATGATCTCGGGGACGCCGGAATCGTACCAAGCGGTGAATTTGGCGGAGTAGGCAGTGTTTACCTCAGGGGCTAAAGCCCCCCTACTAGAGTGTCTTGATGCAGGCCTGAAGGCCTGCGCCACCCGAGTGTAAGTTCTTCCTTTCGATTTTTAGTTCAGCAATCGTCCTAAATTAATTTTCCTTCTTGCATTTACCTATGCGCCGTTTCGAAAGGAAAGGCGCAGAGTGCTGATTTTCCAAAGCGCAGAGCTTTCCACTAGAATGTTGCGATGCTAATCAAGTCGCGACTCTTCACTCCCGGTCCAACCCCTCTACTTCCTTCCGCACAACTGGCCATGGCAGCGGCCGATATACACCATCGCACGGCCGATTTTCGCGCGCTGTATTCGCGCGTGCTGGCGGACACTCAGACATTCATCGGCACTAAAAATGACGTGGTGATGTTTGCGTCATCGGGTACCGGCGCCATGGAGGCGGCGGTCAGCAACCTGACTTCACCCGGCGACAAAGTGCTTGTTGTGACAGCAGGGAAATTCGGCGAACGCTGGAAGTCGCTGGCGTCAGCCTATGGCTGCAATGTGGAAGTGGTCTCCGCGGAATATGGGAAGACAGTGGAACCGGATGCAGTGAAGGCGAAACTGACGCCCGATGTCCGCGTGGTCTATATGCAGGCGACGGAGAGCTCGACGGGCGTGCGGCATGATGTGCGCGGCATTGCGTCCCTGTTGAAAGGGACGGACACGCTGCTGGTGGTGGACGCAATCACCGGCTTGGGCACAACGCATTTCGATGTGGATGGATGGGGCATCGACGTGATCATCGGCGGATCGCAAAAGGCGGTGATGATCCCGCCGGGATTGGCATATTGCTCGGTGAGCGAGCGGGCGTGGAAGCGGATGGAGACGACGAAGAATCCACGTTTCTACTTCGACCTGCGCAAGGAAAGAAAAAACGCCGCAAAGGGAGAGTCGTCATACACGCCGGCGATCGCGCTGATCGCAGCGCTGGCGTCGGCCTTCGATTTCATCCGCAACATGGGAAAGGGCGATCTGGCTGCGGGGCGCGTCGCGCTGGTGAACAATGCGGAGATGTGCGCAGAGATGATGCGCGAAGCCGCGCTGGCATTGAAGCTGCAACTGTTCGCGCCAGATGCGCCGTCTGCGGCGGTTACGTCGATCCTGCCGCCGGCGGGAGTGGATTCCGGGAGGATCGTGAAGGGATTTCGCGACGAGTTTGGCGCGGTGATATCGAACGGCCAAGGCGAGATGAAGGGGCAGATCTTCCGCATGGCCCACCTGGGATACTTCGATTACATGGACACGATCGCCACCGTAGGCGCGCTGGAACAGGTGTTGGGAGTCATCAGCCTGCCCAAGCATGTGGAATTTGGACAAGGATTGAAAGCGGCGCAGGAGGTCTTTGCGCGGGTGGCGGGGAGCGCGAGGAATGCAGTAGCAAGTAGCAAGTAGTCAGTAGTCAGTCGCAAACCAAAACCTTGAACCACAAAGACGCAAAGGGCACAAAGGTTCACAAAGGAACTAAGGGCTAACGAACAAATACATAGATGGGAGTTCCCTCGGCTTCCCTCGGGATTTCGCCTGCGGGCTCAGACGCCCGCAGAACGGCTCAACTTCGACTCCGCTGCGCTCCGCTCAGGATGACAAGTTCCCTCTGGTGCGATTACTTTTCCCGGAGACGAAGGGATTTGCGGAAATATAGAAGCGGAGCGGGAGGTTGGCGGATTTGGTGATGCCGATCCTGGGCGAGGTTACGATGCGGGGCCTGGGCATGCCGCCGTCGTCCGCGATGAAGAGATTGGAATCGGGCGCGGTAAGGTCTTTGCCGTTGTCGCCGGTGCGATTGATGTGGAGCGCTTGAGCGAGGCGTCCGGGGCCGCTGGTGAGCAGAATCAAATCTTTGATCGAGTCGGTGGCGATCGATAGCTTGCGCCATTTTTCCATCTCTTCAATCCCTGAAAGCGGTTCCAGAGCGCGAAAGAGCACCGCTCCCGCCTTGCCGGGCAACTCACACGAGACATTCATGCAATAGTGCATGCCATAGCTGAGGTAGACGTAGGCGTGTCCGGCGGGGCCGAACATGACTTCATTGCGCGGCGTCTTGCCGACGGCGGAGTGCGCGGCGAGGTCGCGATCTCCGAGATAGGCTTCGGTCTCGACGACGCGTCCGGAGACGATGTCGCCGGAAGGGAGCCGTCGAGCGAGGATTTTTCCCAGCAGAGCGCGCGCGACGATGCGTGGGTGGCGTTCGTAGAAATCGCGGGGGAGCGGGACGAGAGCGTTTTCACCACGGAGAGGCTTTGTCTTCATCAGTCGTCCCTGCGGGACTGTAATTGATTATGCACTTACCCGGCACTGACGTGCCGGGCTACTGGCGGCCGCCCCTGCGGGGCTGAATCGAAGCCGGTGCCAGTAGCGAGGTATCGCTAAACGCAAGATCCTTCGCGCCACAAACAAGGCGCTCTGGATGACAATTCGAATTTGAGTTGGCGCTTCACATATTTTGCAGATGAAGACGAACGCGCCGAGCGACGTTTCAAATCGAGAAGGCCGAACCTGCAACGTCTCAGATGACCAATTTCTTCTTCACGGGTTTCTTTTGGATAGCCGGCTTTTTCTTTGGCGGGCCTCGCAGCTCGGGTGGAAGTTCGCAGGCCCTGGGGCAGTTGGCTTCGATCCACGTGTTGACGTTGTGCTCGAGGATGTCGAGAGGGAGTGGGCCGGAGCCGAGGACGATGTTGTGGAAGTCGCGGACGTCGAAGCGCTCGGCGAATTCCTGTTTGGCTTTTGCGCGCAATTGCTTGATCTTCAGTTCGCCGATCTTGTAGGCGAGCGCCTGGCCGGGCCATCCGATATAGCGGTCGACTTCATTGGTGACATCGTTTTCGGTCTTGGCGGCGTTTTGCATGAAGTAGTCGATGGCTTGCTGGCGTGTCCAATGCTTGTAGTGCATGCCGGTATCGACGACTAGGCGCACGGTGCGCCACATCTCGTAGGTCAGTTGTCCGAATTTGGAGTAGGGATTGTCATAGAGACCCATCTCGTCGCCGAGAAATTCGGAGTAGAGTCCCCAGCCTTCGACGTATGCGGTGTAGTAGGCATACTTGCGGAACTTGGGGACATCGCCGCCGAGTTCATATGCCAACGCAGTTTGAAGATGATGTCCGGGCACGGCCTCATGCAGAGTGAGGGCCATCATCTCCCACTTGGGGCGGGTCTCGGGCTTGTACAAGTTCACTTTATACATGCCCGGGCGCGAACCATCGGCGGCAGGCGGCTCATAATATGCGGTGGTCTGGTCCGGCGCTGTGCTGGCGGGGATAGGCATGACGCCGTATGGAATTCGCGGCAGGACTTTGAATTCCTTTATCAGTAATGGGTCGATGCGTTTGGCGTTGGCGCGCGAGGCCTCGAGAAGTTCGTCGCCGGTCTTGTAGAAAAACTGTGGATCAGTGCGCAAGAAAACAAAGAACTCGGGCATGGTGCCTTTGAAGGCGGTCTTGTCCTTGATCGTCTCCATCTCCGCGCGAATGCGTTTGACTTCAGACAATCCCAAGTTGTGGATCTCTTCCGCAGTCATGTTGGTGGTGGTTTGTTTGCGGACCTCAAAGGCGTAATAAGCGTCGCCATTGGGGAGTTGCCATGCGCCGACCTGGTCATAGCAGTGCGGGAGATATTCGGTAGCAAAGAATTCCTTGAATTTCCTGAAGGACGGAACTACCGAGTTTGCGATGGCTGTGCGGGCGGAATCCGAAAGACGCTCTTGATCGACGTCAGATATTGATCGCGGGAATCGCTTGAAAGGAAGATAGAAGCCGCTGTCTTCCGGCGGGACGATCTGTTTATCGATCTGTCCGGCGACGCGCGTCATGATTATCTTGGGCGGCTTCATGCCGGTTCGCAGGCCTTCCTGCATCAGGGCGATAGTCTGATCCATATAAACCGGCAGCGCGTTCATGCGCGCGATCCAGTCTTCGTAGTCCTTGACGGTGTCGAAACGAAGATTTTCGGCGATAGTGTCAGCGGTCTGGATGCCGCCTTTTTGTGCGTCCACCGGCATCAGGAAACTCTTGAAATTGAACTCCTGCGCATCCTCTTCATTCTTCTTTTTGAACAGGTCATAGTTGAGCTGTTCGGAGAGAGGGAGAAGGGCGCGGTCGATGGCGGTGAGCTTAATCAGATTTTCCTGGGTGTGCTGATTTTGCCGCTCGAGGTTGCGGAGGCTAACGTCTTCCCACTTGTCATTCCAGCGGCGGTCGCCGAGATAAGACGCATAAGTGGGATTCTGCTGCATGGTGTATTCCCAATCGGCGTCGAAGAGATTGTGGAGAGCTTCCGCCGCAGCTTGGGGAGTGGGCTTGGCGGCGCGCTTGGTGTGAGCCTTTCCCACCCTGTCGCTTTGCGACAAGGGTGGGGCACCCACCGCTGGGGAAGCGATTGCTAACATCGCGAAACCAATGCACAGACAAAACAGATTTCGGACAAGCCCCTTCGTAATCATGCGCAAATGTGCCTCCTAGTGCAGAATGACAGAAAAAGATTACACTAGGCTCGAAAAGTAAGTTCCTGGATATGCATTGGCTGCTTGCGCAAGTTCATTGCATCTCATGTAAGACCAGCAACTCAGCTAGTGTTTTGTCCAGATTGGGCCCCCAAGGTTTCCATACTAAAATCCTGCAACAAAGGAGCTATTTGTCCATGAGTTCAAAGAATGTAGTGCGTTCAGTGGCAACAATCCTGATCCTGACGATGGGGTTGATGATATCCGCCAGCGCGATGACGATCCCCGCGGGATCTAAAGTGACGGTCCGGCTGGGACAGTCGTTGAGCTCGGAGCGGTCGAGGACAGGCGACAGCTTCGATGCTTCGCTGGCGAATGATCTTGTCATCAACGGCACGACCGTGGCCAAAGCGGGCGCGCCGTGCAAAGGCAAAGTGACTTATGCCAAAGACAGCGGCCGGTTGCACGTGCCTGGAGCACTGACCATCCGATTGACTTCGGTCGACGGCCAAGCGGTGACATCCACTGCTCGCAGCCTTAAGGGCAAGAGCCACACCAAGAGCAATGCGACCAAGATCGGCGGCGGCGCAGCAGCGGGCGCGTTGATCGGAGCACTGGCAGGCGGCGGCAAAGGAGCTGCGATCGGCGCGGGAGTAGGCGCGGGCGCAGGTACCGGCGTTGCGGCAGCGACCGGAAAACAGAATGTAGCGTTCTCGGCGGAGACTCCGCTGGCGTTTACTGTGACGGGAGTGTCGAAGTAGTTAGTCGCGAGCCTCAAACCTGAAAACACGAAGGACACAAAGCTGGCACAAAGAACACGAAGTATTTGAGCCAAGGACTTGTTTTTGCAAGTAGGTTGCAGAGTAGTACAGAGCCTCGGCGGCTAAAACCGTGTTTCAAAGCGGCGAAAAATGCCGGGCTAAAGCCCTGCGCCACCCCAAACCAAACGCAGCGCCTAAGCACCTTCGACTTCGCTCAGGCCTGCCCCACCCCAAACAGTAATGGGCGGCGAGAGCCGCCCATTTTCTTTTGCGAGATCAGATACCGAACGGCGAACTGTAGGAGCCCTTTTTCCCGGTCGGCGGCTTCGGCTTAACGATGGTCGCGTTCATCTCCGAGGGGATATAGGAGGCATCGTGGGAGTCGATGAGGAGTTTCGCTTTGCTTACGGCCATGAGCTGTTTAATCAAGCCTAAGTACGATTCGGCGGGCATTTCGATCAAGAGCGTACGCTTTTGACCGTCGGCGGTTTGCGAACGGATCCCAACAAAATGCTTATGCGGGGCATGGATCAGATCGACCATCACAGCAGGCGGACGCACGAACTTCTCTTTTGATTCGGCGCTGTCAATCATGCGCAGGGCTGCGCGTCCGTAGCTCAACTCTGTGATCTCTGCGATGGGCAGAGAGGTTGGTTGTCCGCCGCGGGCGCGAATAAGAAGCGTATCGGCGGAAATCACTACTTGTCCGTTATTCACGTAGCGCAAGACTTGTTGATCCAGAGCATCGACATGCGCGGTGGTGCGGCGGATGCGGGATTCCAAATCTCCGGAAGGCATCGGCGCGGACAATGACTGCTGTGCCTGGTCCAATTCCTCATGGACGGAAGCATATTGAGCGCGGAGATGAGCCACCTCCGATTTGCGAGTGGCGTCTCCATCAGCATTGGCGTCATCTTCGGCGGCCAACAGATTTTGATTGATCTCCTCAAGGCGGCTGTTGCTGGCAGCGAGTTTTTGCGTGCCCGATGAGAAAAGTGAGACCTTCTGCGCGAAATCCTGAACACGGGAGCTGAAGCGCTGCATATTCACCTGCGCACCAGTGAAACTCTTTTCGGAGGCAATCGCCGAATCTGCCAAGGCCCGGCGCTTCTGAAGATCTGAATGTCCCGCCCTCAATTTTTGCAAAGCGCCCTTGGCCTTCGCAGTCTGCGTCTCCTTTTCCCAGCTGGTGATGCTCTCATTCAGGCTGTCGAGCGAGGACTTCGACGCGATGAATTGGTTGGCGGCGTCGAGAAAAGCACTCGTTCTCTTGCCGACGACTTCTGCTCGCTTTGTCAACTCGGCGATGGCGCTCTCTAATCCATTCGTGTTTCCTTGAGCGGTGACCTTCTCAGAAATCTTGGTTGCGTCCTGCTCGGCGGCCGAAGTCTGAGCTAGCAGTTCCTTCAGCAAAGTGCGATTGGGCGTCTGCTGTTCATTGGCAACTTCTTTGGTGAGCTGTTCGGTTTGCTGGTGCAAGGCGTAAGCGGCCAGATTCAGGCGTCCCGCGTCGGTGCTGAAAGCCGAGACGCGATCTCGCAATGCCTGGGCTTTCGCGTAATGCTTATCGATTCGCGCCGTGCGGCCGGGCTTCGTAGCGAAGGTGAGGTCTTTTAGGATGGCCTCGTCGTCACGGCGGAGGTCAGTGTACTCGGCCTGAAGTTTGTCAAAGAACGGCTTCTGTCTGGGGCTCTGCAGCAACTCATCCTGCTTGCTGTTCAAGCTCTCCTTGATCTGATCGAGGCAATCCGTAGCCTGTTTAAGGCGGTCTAGCTGAGGCTTCAGCGCCTCATTGACGGGCGATTCGGTTACGGTGGGCGCAGCAGCGACTGGAGGTGTGGCCGGAGTTTGGGCGCAGGCGAGAGTGCATAGAAGCAAAAGGAGAGACAGACGAAGCGGGTACACGCTGGTACTCCCAATAAAAATGGATTAAGGACAGAGTAGTAACTCTGTGGCCAAGTTGGTGCAAAGTCAAGGAAGAAGAAGCAGAAGCCAGTAGTCAGGGAGTCGGGGTACAGCGATTTCTTGGTCGCGAGCCTCAAACCTGAGCACACGAAGGACACAAAGGTTCACAAAGGGCACGAAGCCGATGAACGCATAAATCCTTCGACTCAGCCTCGCCTCGGCGCCAGAGCATTCGGGTGGTCTATTTCTTTAGCAAAGCCAGCACATCTTCGGCGTGGCCTTCGGGTTTTACTTTAGAGAAGATGTGGGCGATCTTGCCTTGTCCGTTGATGACGAAGGTGGTGCGCTCGATGCCCATCACTTTCTTCCCGTACATATTCTTCTCTTTGATCACGCCGAAGGCGTTGCAGACTGTCTTGTCGGGGTCTGCGAGAAGCGAATAGGGGAGGTCATATTTCTCCTTGAAGTTCTTTTGTTTGGCGGGAGTGTCGGCGGAGATGCCGAGAACGATGGCGCCGGTCTTTTGGATCTGCTTGAATGCGTCGCGGAACCCGCACGCTTCGATGGTTCAACCGGGGGTGTCGGCCTTGGGATAGAAGAACAAAACCACGTTCTTACCGCTAAAATCCTTTAAGGAGACGGGTTGGCTTTCCTCATTGAGGAGAGTAAAGGCGGGGGCCTTGTCATTTGCTTCGAGGGCCGGTTGTGATGACATAATACTTTCTCCTGATATTGAGTTCCCTAACATGCAAAATCGAAACCCATTGAATTTATATCGCAGAATGGCAGTCTTTGGTATGGGCAAGACCGTGGTCATGGCGGCTGGTCTGCTCTGCTTGCTGCTGGCGTTGCCGGGCGGCGCGCAATCGCCTAAAAAGAAGGACAAAGGGCCGCGCGCTATTGCCGTAGTGCAATGGCAGGCAGACGGCAAGGGGCTGGCAGTGCCCAGGCTGTTGCCCGTAGCGATCTTGTCTGAAGGAAAATTTTACGATGCGGGGCTGTATCGGGCCTCTCCCATTCCCATGGCACTGCAGACGGAGACGGTTTATGAGGCGCAGGACAAAGGCGAACTGTTGGGATTCTTCACAATAAAGAGGGGATTCCGGACATCGACCGAAGACCGCAATTGGGTGGGGCTCGGGGCCTGGCAGAGTGCGTCGCCGAAAGCGGATACGAATTTCAGCAAACTGAATTCGCGGTCGAGCGCAGAAATCGTGCGCGGGATCACGTCGCCGACAATGGACATGGACCCTGCCGACACAGGCGACGACCGGAACTATAACCGGAAAAAGACGACCGTCTATGACGAGAATGGCAAGGAGATACCGCCGGGCAGCGCGGGAAGTTCGAAGGACGACACAGTAAATGGAAGACCGCGGCCAACGTTGCGGCGTCCTTCGCAGAGTGGACCGCCGGACAGTACGAGCGACAAGGCGGGGGACAAGACGGGGGACAACACGCGGGGCGGCAGCACCACCACCGATGAACAGAAGACGAAATCAGGATCGCAGACGACTGCGGGCGGGAGCAGCGATCCAGATCGTCCGACGCTGAAGCGTCGACCAGATTCTGACGGCGACAAGAAAGCGGATGACACGAAGCAGAAGGACGATAAATCGACTGCGAGCAAAACTGACAACGATCCGGATCGTCCGACGCTGAAGCGCGGAGCGGATTCTTCCAGCGATAAAAAAGCCGACGACGCCAAGCAGAAGGATGATAAATCGACGGCGGGCAAAGCGGATGCTGATCCTGACCGTCCGAAGATCAGGCGAGGCAAGCCGACTGGGGAAACACAGGTGGCGTCCGCTTCAACTGCTGGCAAGCAGGGGCGGGTGCAGGACAGCGATCCGAATCATCCAATATTGAAGCGGGGGAAACCGGCTAGCAGGGTGGAAGAGGAGCAGCAGAGTGTCGCCAGACCAGTACCGGAGCGGATCTTGCAGCGCGGCTCAAGCGCGCCGATCATGGCCGCCAGAGCGCGCAGCGAGGGTGGAATCCTGTTGCCGAAGATGCGCACATACGAGGTGGTAGCGGTCTCAGACGCCAGCGCGAAAGAGCAGGAAGCCTTCCGATTCAGGTGGACGGACGATGAAAAGCGCGAGCTGTCGGCGAAGATGTCGGTGATTGCGCAAAAGGAAGTGGACGCATTTTTGAAATCGATTGGGCGAGCGCCGGTCGGGGGAGCGATAGTGACACCTGCCACTCCGGCGAGGACAGCGCGTGCCGCGAAGGCCGCGCAAGCGGCTCCCGTTGTCCCGAAAACACAATTTGCCGAGGGCGAGTCACAGGTGACCGGGCTGGATCTGGCCCACAACAATTCACCAACGGTGGTATTCAGCGGACGCGAGCGGCTTTCCAATCAGCCGGGCGCGCAGCAGGTATTCGTGACCGTGGTGGCGCGGGTCGACTTGGAAGGCAATCCGCGCAAGCTGTTTGCGAATGTGACCACGAGCGACCGGTTGGATGCGACGCCATGGCTGGAGTTCATCGATGCCATTGATGCCGATGGCGACGGTCGTGGGGAGCTGCTATTTCGTCGCATCAGGGACGTAGGGTCAGAATTCGCGATTTATCACGTGGGCGTGGACGAATTGGCGGAGATGTTCCACGGGGGAACGGCGGAGTAGGGCAGCGGCTAGTGGTCAGTGGCTAGAACCAAAATCTTGAACCACAAAGGCGCAAAGGACGCAAAGGTGCACAAAGAATTTAGGAAGGTTGAAACGCAGCATTCGTCCGATAACAAAATACATAGATCCTTCGACTCCGCTCCGCTACGCTCAGGATGACATGCAGCAGTTTCGTAAGTGCAAGACGTGTCGTATTGCTAAACGCAAGATCCTTCGCGCCAGAACCAAGGTGCTCAGGAGACAACTCCGGATTATCTAGGCAATTCCGTCAAAGTGCAGTGTCATAGGGCTCCCTCGCTTCGCTTCGGGATAAATAAAAAATTAAGGTCTTTTCCCCAGAAGGCTGAGTACCCCCGTACATTGACTCACTAAGCAGAGTTGCTGTATTTTCCGCTCTTGGGTACTTTGTCTCTCGTTCTGTAAATAAGCGGTAATAGCTTCCCCAGAAAGCTTGGTTCGCGCACCGGGTCACCTGAAAACATGTCCAACGACTTGCCGCAGAAGATTGGCCGATACGAGGTTGTGGGCGAATTGGGCCGCGGCGCCATGGGCGTGGTGTACAAAGCGACCGATCCCAATATCGGGCGCATGGTGGCGCTCAAGACCATGCGTCTTGACGTCCACGGCGTAGATGAAGAAGAGATCCTCCGCCGCTTCAAGCATGAAGCGAAACTTGCCGGAGTGATGAACCATTCCAACATCGTGACCATTTACGACGCCGGCGAAGACGGCGGCGTCTTCTACATCGCGATGGAATACATGGAAGGCGTCACGCTGCAGTCGATCCTGCACGAGGATCGCGTGGTGACCGCGGAGCGGATTCTGGAGATATCGCGCCAGATGTGCGTCGGCCTGGACTACGCGCACGAGCGCGGAGTGATCCATCGCGACATCAAGCCGGCCAACATCATGATTCACGGCAAGGGCGGCGTTAAGATCATGGACTTCGGCATCGCGAAATCAGGCGGCGGAATGACCAGCGCCGGACAGGTGCTGGGGACACCGGCATATATGTCTCCGGAACAGGTGCGAGGAAAGACGCTGGACGGGCGGTCCGATCTGTTCAGCTACGGCGTTTGCCTGTACGAGATGATCACGGGCGAGAAGCCGTTCACGGTACAAAACGTCACCAGGATCATCTACAAGTTCATGACGGAGGCGCCGATCCCGCCCCGGGAACTGGATGTGACGATTCATCCGGGAATCAGCGCAGTCATCACCAAGGCGCTGGAAAAGAATCCGGACCACCGGCATCAGAGCGGCGCTGAGTTGCTGAAGGAGTTGTAGAACTATAAGTCGTTTGGTTCGGATGCGGACACTACAAGAGTGATGGCGGCGTCGAGTACCGGATCGCACGGAGCATCGGGAGCACCAGCGGTTGTATGTCCGGCACCGAGAGCCCCAGCTG
>JAOAPL010000306.1 GCA_025462925.1 Acidobacteriaceae bacterium | reverse complement strand
CTTGGTGACCGTGGTCTCAATGCGCTCTTCCATGATGATCGACGTCACCAGATTGCGCAAAAGCGCCCGACGGTGACTCGTATTTCGTCCAAGTTTCCAACCTGCTACACGATGACGCATATGGTGTATCTCTCTTCTCTTGAGCGCTCAGGCTTTCGCCAATGCAACGACTCAAATCTCATTAGTCCCGTGGGACTTTACCTCAGCGGCTTATCCGGTGTCCCTGACAGCTCCCGCTGGCGGGGTGGCGTACCGCCCACTTCAGAAAATCAGCGGCAAGGCTCACCGCCCTGCCGCTCACGTCCAACTTGTTTACAGCTCGTCCTCGTCTTCGTCATCATCGCCTAGACCAGCGATGATCGGGGACATGCTGCCGCTACCCGGGATGGCATTTCCGTGCTCGTCAATCTTCATGCCGAGCCCCAATCCCATCTGCGACAGGATTTCTTTGATCTCATTCAACGACTTGCGGCCAAAGTTCTTCGTCTTCAGCATCTCTGCCTCTGACTTCTGAACCAGTTCGCCAATCGTCTGAATGTTCGCGTTCTTCAGGCAGTTGTAGCTGCGGACCGAAAGCTCCAACTCTTCCACCGAACGGTTCAAGTTTTCGTTACGGATCTCCGGCTTATCGTCGCCCGATCCTGCAGCCGACTCGAGCTCTTCCTCAAAGTTGATGAAGATATTCATGTGGTCCTTCACCAGCTTTGCCGCCAGGCCGATCGCGTCGGCTGGCGCGACCGAACCATTGGTCCAGACTTCCAGCGTCAACTTGTCGTAATCGGTGATCTGCCCCAAACGAGCGGCTTCTACCGAGTAATTGCATTTACGCACGGGAGAATGCACTGAATCGATGGGAATGAAACCCAATCCCAAATCTTCTTCGAAGTTCTTGTCTGCAGAAACGTAACCACGGCCGCGCTTCAGGCGCATCTCCATGTCCAGTTTGCCGCCTTCGCTGACCGTGGCAATATAAACGTCTTTGTCCAAGATCTCGATATCACCATCGGCTTCGATCATTCCGGAAGTAATCACTCCGGGCTTCTCAGCTTTCAGGTAGATGGCCTTCGGACCATCGCCGTTCAACTTGAACGGGATCTGCTTGAGGTTCAGGATGATGTCCGTCGCGTCCTCGACAACACCGGGGATCGACTGGAATTCGTGCATCACGCCCTCAATCTTTACGGCGGTCACGGCTGCGCCCTCAATGGACGAAAGCAGCACGCGGCGGAGAGCATTGCCTATGGTTGTACCGAAACCACGCTCGAACGGCTGCGCGTAAAAACGGCCGTATGTGTCGGTAAGTGTTTCGGTGTCAGATGCAAGACGTTTCGGTTTTTGAAAACCCTTCCAAAGCATTCAGTAACTCCTCTTCGTTATGCGCGCCGCCGCGAAGCACTCTGCTGCGGTCGCGCGGATTAAACCTCTGATTAGAATTGTGCGGCACAGCCTTAACAGGCTGTGCCAAATCTTTACTTCGAGTACAGTTCGACGATGAGCTGTTCGTTCACCGGCAAATTGATGTCTTCGCGTTTCGGCAAGCTGCTGACGCGGCCGGAAAGTTTATCGCGGTCCAGTTGCAGCCAATTCGGCGCCGGCTGATGGCTGGAGAACTCCCGCGCACCTTCGATCACCGCCAGCTTGTTTGACTTCTCGCGCACGCTGATCTCTTCACCAACGCTCACCTGGTATGAAGGAATATTCACCTTCTTGCCATTCACCAGTACGTGGCCGTGGCGCACGATCTGGCGCGCCTGTCGACGCGAAGTAGCGAAGCCCAGGCGATAGGCAACGTTGTCCAACCTGCGCTCCAGTTGCTGCAGCAGGATGTCGCCGGTCACGCCTTGGGCGCGCGCGGCTTTTTCAAAGTAGTTGCGGAATTGTTTTTCCAGCGTGAAATAGATGCGCTTGGTCTTCTGTTTCTCGCGGAGCTGGAGTCCGTAGCCAACGATCTTGGCTTTACGGTCTTTGCCATGCTGTCCGGGAGCGAAGTTGCGCTTCTCGATGGGACACTTCTCGGTAAAACACTTTGCGCCCTTGAGGAACAACTTCATGCCCTCACGACGGCAAAGACGGCATACTGCACCTGTATATCGTGCCAATTTATTTCTCCTTTAACTCAGGCTTTGACAGGAACCTTGCGGCTCCTTGTCGGTTGATCGGTTTACGGGACTGGCTGGTCCGGTCTTCCCGATGAATTGCATTGACTCATTTATTCATTGATCCATTGTTTCATTGGGCCCGCCTTTCGGCACAATTGTTCAATCAACAATGATTCAATCAAAAATTCCTAGACCCTGCGTCGCTTCGGCGGACGGCACCCATTGTGCGGGATCGGCGTTACGTCGCGGATCGTCTTCACGTCGAGGCCGGCCGCAGCCAGTGCACGGATAGCGGACTCGCGTCCTGATCCCGGGCCGCTGACGCGCACTTCTACTGACCGCATACCGTGGTCGCGGGCCATGCTGGCTGCGTTTTGCGCGGCCTGCTGCGCCGCGAACGGCGTGCCCTTGCGTGAGCCGCGGAACCCCAGTGACCCGGAGCTCTTCCAGCTCACGGTGTTGCCGTGCGTGTCCGCAATGGTCACGATCGTGTTGTTAAACGTCGCCTGGATATGGACGATCCCGAAGGGAACGTTCTTGCGTTCCTTCTTCTTGAAAGTCTTTCCGCTACGCTTGCCTTTTTTCTCTGTCGCTCCCGCGGCAGCTGCTGGCTTAGCCATTTTCAATATTCCTTTTCAAAACTAGAGACTATGTCTTAGACGCTGTCTTCTTCTTGTTCGCGACCGTGCCCTTGCGCGGACCCTTGCGAGTGCGTGCGTTGGTATGCGTGCGCTGTCCACGGACAGGCAAGCTGCGGCGGTGGCGATATCCGCGATATGACCCGATCTCGATCAACCGCTTGATGTGCATGGAGACATCCTTGCGGAGGTCGCCTTCCACATTGCCTTCGGCTTCGATCACCTGGCGGATGCGGTTGACTTCTTCTTCAGTCAGGTCCTGCACTTTGCGATTGGCATCCACATTCGCCGCCGCCAGTATCTTCTTGGAGCGGGGATTCCCAATGCCGTAAATGTAAGTGAGCGCGATGTCCACATGCTTGTGCCGCGGAAGATCGACGCCTGCAATACGTGCCATGTTCAGTTCTCCTAATTCTTACGCCTGGTCTAAACCAGGTCCCTCGCTGCGCTCGGGATTTCGCTTGCGGGCTCAGACGCCCGCAAAACAGCTCAACCCTGGCGCTGCTTGTGTTTAGAATTCTCGCAGATCACGCGCACCACGCCGCGCCGGTGGATGACCTTGCACTTGTCGCAAATCTTCTTTACTGATGCTCTTACTTTCATTGTCTGCTTCCCATCTACTCAAAATCTTATTTATAGCGGTACACGATGCGTCCCCGGGTCAGATCGTAGGGCGAAAGCTCAACCGCTACCTTGTCCCCAGCCAGGATGCGGATAAAATTCTTGCGCATCCTTCCGGACACATGCGCCAAGACCTGGTGCTTGTTCTCCAGCTCAACCTTAAACATCGCATTCGGCAGCGGTTCCAGTACCGTCGCCATCACTTCAATCGCGTCTTCTTTTGACATTCATCTCCAAAAACAGTTTCTAGTTTCTCGTTTTTAGTTTCTAGTTTTCCAGTTTCAAATCCAATTTCCGCTTTCTCGCTTCCAGGATGAGAACTGACTTTCTCAAACTTGCCTTCGGAACTAGAAACGAGAAACCAAAAACTAGAAACTTGCTACTCTACTCCGCCGTTAACACGAGCGGGCCCTCTTTGGTTATCGCAATGCAATGCTCAAAGTGGGCACTAAAACTTCCATCTTCCGTGACCGCTGTCCACTTATCATCCAGGACGCGCGCACCCGGTTTGCCGGCATTCACCATCGGCTCAATAGCCAGCACCATGCCTTCTTTCAGCTTGGTGCCAAACCCGTTGGTGCCGTAATTCGG
>JAOAPL010000305.1 GCA_025462925.1 Acidobacteriaceae bacterium | reverse complement strand
AGCGGTTCGCGAAAGAGGCTGCACTGGCGGGAGTGGACGGCGTACTTGTAACCGACATGACGGTTGAAGAGTCCGCGACATATTGCGAGATCATGCACTCACGCAACCTGCAAACCATCTTTCTGGCTGCGCCTACCAGCACGGACGCGAGGTTAAAGAAAATTGCAGCCGCTTCTCGGGGATTCATCTATGCGGTTTCGCGGACCGGAGTGACCGGCGCGAAGTTACAGTCCGACGTGAGAGGCGACGCAGAACAACTGGTGAAGCGCCTTAGGAAAATCTCAAAGCTGCCCGTTGCAGTGGGCTTCGGAATCTCGAGTGCAGAAGATTTTCGCGCCGTTGGCGATTACGCGGATGCTGCAGTGATTGGCAGCGCCATAGTCAAGATCATCGAAGAGAATGGTGATTCTCCGGCGAAAGCAGGCGACGCGGTAGGGCAGTCGATCAACTCTCTTAAGAGCATCGGATCCAAGGCTCGAGCTTAGAACAGGGATTACCTCTTTAGCTGAACTTCCCTTTGTTCAGTTCCAGTGAATTTCTTCTGGGCCAACTTCGAATCAGTGCACGTGGTCTCTCCTGTGGGCTGCGGAACCTCGCTGTTGTCGAAGGTGTAACTGCGCATGGTGTAGCAAGTGCCTGAATACATCTTTGGAACAGTGTTGCGGTCTAGGGGGACAACTTTGGCAGTAAAGTTCACTCTGCCACCACCGAAGAGAGGTTCTCCGATTTTGTTTGACGCAAAAGAAAATGTCTGCGGGCCAGCAATATTGAATTTCGAAAATGCAGTTACATTAGGGTCTGAACTTTGTGCCGCTGCAGAACAAAGAATCGCGAAGCAGAACAACAAGATCGTAATCTTCTGCCGCATAAGAACCGCCTTTCGCGGCGATTATACCCCCGAAATCCTACCCGGAATTCAATTCAGCAGGGCCATGCTGCGGCGAATTGCCAACGCGGTCTGGAGGATCTCTTGCGCGTCGGATGCTTCGGGCACGATCTTCGCGTAAAGCTCAAAATCCTGGACGGCGGCGGAAAACTGTTTCAGATTGTAGCGAAGTATCGCCCGCTGCTTGATGTCCTCCGGCGAGCGCGGATGCATGCAAAGGGTCAACTCCACCATGGTCAGCGCCTTGCGGAAGTTCCTCGATGACATGTAAATGTGACGCAGGTTATTGAGCATGCGCGTGAGCAATTGCCGACGAGTGATCGCGGCCAGGTGTTCGGATCGCAGACTCATGTGACCGTGGTAGATCTCGTCTAAACGGTGCTGGCAAGCTGTCGAATTGACTATTCTCCCGCCCTCGAAAACGTCGATCAGCAACTCATTTGCTTGCTCGTCATAGTGCTTCAAAAGAAAATGGCCGGGCATGCCCACGCCGAGCAGAGTCAGTCCCACTCGCTTGGCGATTTCCATATAGACCAGAGAAAGCGAGATTGGAATCCCCAGTTTTCGATCGAGCACATCGTTGATGAATGAATTACGCGTGTCAAAATAATCGTCGCGATTTCCACGAAACCCCTCTTCGTCGAACAGGGTTCTATTGATAGCGCGGACAATTTCCGCAGGTTCCGGAGGACGATTGATCAGAGTCTTCAAGTCCGGCCCCGACGTCACTCGCTTTGCCAGCGCATGTACCCGGGCAATGTACCGGGTTTCATCGATCTCCGGATATTCGGTCTGTGCAATGACGAGAGCGGCGCGAAGTAGGTCTATATTTTCGTCCGCAATCTGAGGAGACACCAAGCTTGAGAATGCCTGAAGCGTCTCCTCCAGCGAAATCGATTCGCGGGCCATCTGGCTATTATCGCAAGGACGCAAGCATTGCGTCTCAGCGCGTGGGATATCCAGTATTCGGCGGACGCGTGTACTCCACAGTGCCCGGCCTTTTCTCACTGGTATTTGCGGCGTCGCCCACCGGGCCCGGGTCGGCTGCTTTGGACCGGCCGGTTGTGCCTGTTGCTTTCTCCTGCCGTTTGCGCCACTCAGCTGTCGATGGGGCAGAGTCCGCGCTGGAAGACCGTTGCTCCAGTGCATGCTTGAAGTCGCGTAGCGATTTGGTAATGTAGCTTTCAAGACGGTCGCCGCCAGAAGCGAGGGCGCTGCTCAAATTCCCTAGCGGCGGCGCGTAGTTCATGGTCACGTGAATGAGAGTGTCGTTGCCAATCTTCGAGAAGCTTATGCGGCCGCTATGTTTCGGGCCTCTGATTGACTTCCATCCGATCGCCTCATTGGGAATCAGTTGAACGGTTCGCGCCTGCCATTTGAAATCTTTGCCGTCGACGGTGACGGTCCAATAAGAGGTTTGACCAGCGACGCGGATTCTTTTCACGTACTCCATGTATCGCGGAAGTTCTTCAAGGTCGATCCATGCTTGAAAAACCTCCGAGACCGGCCGTGCAATCTGGATACTCTCTTCTAAGCGCAAGATGTGGCGTTCCCGTCCGGAGATGAGATTGGCCAGATAGGCTGCCGCTATCGCAGCGCCTGTGCCGATGAATGCTCCCGCCGCAAAACCTGTCCAGTATCCTTTGCCTTCGCGATGAATTGGTTCCATGCTGATTGCCATTTGAGTCGCTCCAATTGTTCTATAAATTTAGGAAGAGTTCGGATTGAGTACGGGTTGGCCAGGTGGCTGAAACGAGAGGCCCCCGAAGCACGGAGCCTCTCGAAATCACGCGATGGTCAGAAAATGAACTTCACTCCCAATTGGATGTTGCGCTGTCCACCCGTGCCTATCACGGGATTCGCTCCGCCGACGTCAGGCGTTGCGCATGCGCATCCAAAAGTGCCCGGGTCTGATGGATCAATAAATCCCAGCGCCGATGCATTCGGATTCGCGAAGTTCGGATGGTTCAGGATATTGAAAAATTCGGCACGCAGCTGAATGCCGAGCCTCTCTGCCTGCCAGTTCTTCACTACCGAAAAGTCCCAATCCTGCACGCCAGGCCCGCGGAATATGTTTCTTCCCATGGTTCCGAAAGTACCCAGCGCCGGAGGCACCATTACAGCTCCCGGAACAGCAAAGCAGCCAAAGCTGGCCAATGTAGTCGCATCGCCAACTGCAGCGCACGCGGGAACTGTCGTGCCATCAGCGAAGAAGGGGATCGAAGTACCGTGTCTGGCATCAAATGCGCGCGGATCGCCGAAGAAGTTCCAGCGGTCAGTGAGCTCGCCCGTGAGGCTAATGTCATTGCCATTGAGGAAGCCATCCGAAACGTTAAACGGAGTGCCAGTCTGAATGGTTACGATGGAATTGACCTGCCAGCCTTTGAGCAGCTGGGCAAACCCTTCCTTACCTGGGACCAGGTAGCTGAACGCCAAGGTGAAACGGTGACGGATATCCAAGTCGCTGTTGCCGCGCTCCCCGGCGAGGTTCAAGCTGTTTTGAGGCGTTGGCGAACGGTTCAGCGAAGCCTGATCGATAGCATGCGCCCATGTGTACCCGGCGACGAATGACAGTCCATTCCACAACCGCTGCGTGAGTGTTGTTTGCAGCCCGTGGTAGTCCGAGTTGTATCCATTCTCAAGAAAATTGACGAACTCTAGAAATGGAAATTGTGTGGCGAATGGTCGGCCGGCCTGCTCGCAATTGCCGCAGGCGATTTCCGCAGCAGAATTGGGGTTCACCTGGTTTATATCGCGAATGCTGTAGAGCTTCCTGCCCAGATTTGCGACGTATGCAACCTGTAGCGAAGTGGAATTCGCGAATGCCTGCTGTATATTGACGTTGTAGGTCATTACGTACGGCGTTTTCAGGTTCCTGGTTACGCCCAGAATGTCGCAGGGGCTAGCAGCACAGTCCGGTGTGACGTTGAACACCGGTCCGGCTGTCGTCCAATTCAGATTGGTGGTGTTCACAGAAGAAGAGACAATGTTTCCATTGATGTTGGACCCGTTCACGCCTGTTGGAATCACGTTTAGACCCGGGGTGGTTGCGTTGTCGGTGTCGTTTTGCCCAAGGAATACCGCGAGGTGAGGTATCTCGTAAATGATGCTGCCTCCGGCGCGTAACACGGTCCTGCCGGTGCCAAACATATCCCAGGCGATCCCCAACCGAGGTGCCAGGTTGTTGTAGTCAGTGTTATATGGTTTGTCAATGTTGACGCCCACTTGCTGGAGTCCAACAGCTGGATCAAAGTTGCCTAACAGATTGTGCACCTCATGGATCACACCGCTGGCGTCATAACGCAATCCCAGATTCATTGTTACGCGCTGCGTGATTTTCCAGTCATCCTGTAGAAATGCTCCGACGGAATTGATTGTGACCGTCCGGCGTGAATTGCCGACGAAGATGTCACCCCGTGAGGGGAAACCCGCAAGGAAGTCTTCGAGCGACGTGCTTCCGGCGAATGCACCACCGCCTTCAAAACGGATCCGGCTTTTGCCGGACCGGTCACGGAGGTTGTCCGTGCTGCCATGGCGGAACTCCCCGCCAAATCGGAACGTGTGTCTGCCCGCCGTATAGGCAAGGGTGTCAGCGTATTGATATGTCTCATTGGG
>JAOAPL010000304.1 GCA_025462925.1 Acidobacteriaceae bacterium | reverse complement strand
TCTGGCAGAGAATCTTTCAATGGCTTGAGTCGCTCCAAACCGAGGCGGAAGCACGCTTCTTCGATCTTGGGAAGTTTGGATCGTTCTACCCAACTGCTTTGAAAGTCGAGACGGCCTTCTTCGATCAGGTCAGCGACCAGAGTCGTGACTGAAGCCAGTTGCCGGCCACGCAGCGTTGCGATTTCTTCCAGACTCTTGCCCTGTGCGAGCAGGCTGATGGTTTCTTCCGCCGGCCGCGACATTTGCTTTTTCTCTTTGCGAACGATGGCGCGTGCGCCTTCGCGAAATCGTGCCAGCGCTTCAATGATTTTCAAACCGTACATTTCTACCTTACGCACGCCAAATCCCGAAATGCTCAGTAATTCTTGAGTCGATTTTGGCCCCTTGCGGCAGAGTTCATCGAGGGAACTGTCGTGCATCACTACGAAGGCCGGAACGCCTTGTTCTTTGGCGGTACTGCGCCGCCACTCGCGCAGGAATTCGCGTAACTCCGAATCGACCTCCGCAATTCCTACTCCCCCTCCAGAACTCGCGGATTCCCGAGTGCCCTTGGCCGAAGTTGAGCGGATGTTGCTTGGCCTTAGCGCAGTAGAAGCGATGCCCGACCCTACACTGCCCAGATCTGTCGTTGCCGCCAACCACTCAGGCAAACCGCTGCACACATCACACGTGTCGCAAGAGGTCCACTTCGGAGTCTCGCCGAAGTGCAGACAAACTTGACGATGACGGCAGCGGCTCAATTCGGCAAAGTCGCGTATCTCGCGATAGCGCTGCCAGGCGCGTTGCTTCTCCGCGGCGTCGGCGATCTCATCGATGAAGTGGGCCAGTAGTGCAGTGTCACGCTTTTGCCAAAGCAGCAGGCAGTCGGCTGGATCACCATCGCGTCCCGCCCGACCGGCTTCCTGATAGTACTGTTCGATAGACTTTGGAAGCGAAAGGTGGATCACCGCGCGGACGGCCGCCTTGTTGATTCCCAAGCCAAACGCGATGGTCCCGACCATGACGCGAACTTCGTCGGACATCCAGCGTTCCTGGTTCTGCCTCCGAGTTGCCGCGTCCATCTTGCCGTGATAAGCAATCGCCGGGATTCCTTCTTCCACCAGATGATCGACCACTTGCTCAACGCGATTGATAGTCGGCGCATAGACGATCACACTGCTGTCCGGGTAATTCCCGAGAGCACGTACCAATAAAGAATTCTGCTCATAGCCGGCGCATTCGCGTACCAGGTAACGCAGGTTACGGCGATGAAAGCTGGCAATGTACTTGTGCGGATTCGAGAGCTGCAGTTGCTGCAAAATGTCATGTCGGACCCGGCGGGTAGCGCTCGCAGTAAATGCAGCCAGCGGGAGATCGGGAAACGATATTCGCAGGCGGCTCAGCTGGCGGTATTCAGGACGGAACTCGTGTCCCCATTCCGAGATACAGTGCGCCTCGTCGATGGCAAAAAACGAAACTGGCACGCCGCGCAGCCAGCTAATCGTGTCTTCACGCGCCAGCCGCTCGGGTGAAAGATACAGCAGCCGGTACTCACCTTCGCGCGCCTTAGCCATGGTGCGCGACTGCTGGCTTGTCGGCAACGAACTGTTCAGCACGGCGGCGGGGATCCCCATCTGCGCCAGTTGTGCGGACTGGTCTTGCATCAGCGCAATCAAAGGAGAAATCACGACCGCGGTCTTTCCCAGCACCAGAGCCGGAAGCTGGTAACAGAGCGACTTGCCCCCGCCGGTCGGCATCACCACGCAAGTGTCATTCCCGCCCAGCAAGCTGCGCACAACCTGTTCCTGTAGGGGACGGAACGAATCGTAGCCCCAATATTGCCGCAGTGCAGGAAGGAGGTCGACGGACATCGGGCAAGTATAGATGGATAAAGTAGCGCGCAGCGCTGCGAAAAGAACGAGGTATCCCGAATTGGAACGCCGAGAGGTCAGCTCTGCTTGAGATTGCGTGTGCCCCATCCTTGTCTCTCCGTTTTTTGGAGAGAATGGGTGGGGCTTTTAGGTGGGGATCACGAATGATCTCTGTGAATATCGAAATCCCCGCCCTGTTTTTCCAAAAACCGGAAAAACAAGGACAGGGCACCCGCGATTTAATTGCCGTCCAGTCCGGAGCTCAAGTCTTTGTGCAGCAACTTGTGAAACAAATTCTCTCCGGCCTCTCGCCGTACTGAGAGCCTTCCTGCGCCGTAGGCGCGCGACTTCAGCCCGCGCTGAACTGAGACGCAGATCGAGTGGTCTTCATCTTGAATGCGCTCGCTCACGTCCATGCTCTTTTTGTTTTTTTCTTCAGCAGATAAGCCAACATCGCTAAAGTAAAACTCGAAGATAACTTTCATCTTGTCGATAGCTAGGGGTAGCACGAGATTTGTGTCCAAATAGCCCTCGTACCAGTTGAGCATGAAGTTGGGATACAGCCAGTAGTAGAGCGCCTGCCCCTGGCGCACACTGGCGGTCATTGCTTCACCGCCGGCGGATTCAATTGGGCTGGATTGCAGGCAAAAGCGCGCGCCGTTGGTGATGGTGTAATTCGCGTAGTTAAGAATGCTGTCCAGGCCCTTGTGCAGGTAGGGAATGTGATAGCCGCCATCGAGGTAGTTATCGACGAATACTTTCCAATTGCAGTCGATTACCCATTCCCGTCGCCCGGCATAATAAAGCCCAT
>JAOAPL010000277.1 GCA_025462925.1 Acidobacteriaceae bacterium | reverse complement strand
GTCAGAGCTGGGGAATCGCTCAGAAACAAACCGGGGCCGATCGGCTAACCATTGCGGGGACGATGGCGGCGAATGCGCATGGGCGGGGATTACGAATGAAGCCTTTCGTCAGCGACGTCGAATCGTTCGTTCTGGTCGATGCCACGGGGGCTGCGCACAATTGCAGCCGAACCGAGAATCCTGAATTATTTCGGTTGGTTCATGGCGGGTACGGCCTTTTTGGAATCGTTGTCTCCGCACGGTTGCGGCTCGTGCCGAGAAGGAAAGTTGAACGGATTGTAGAAATTCAACAAGTGAGTGGTCTGATTACCGCATTCGACGAGCGCATTTCTGAAGGGTTTCTGTACGGCGATTTCCAATTTTCTATTGACCGTAACTCTGAAGATTTCTTGCACAAAGGTGTTTTCTCCTGTTATCGACCAGTTCCAATAGAGACGCCACTTCGACCTGAGCAGAGAGAGTTATCCGACACGAATTGGAGACAACTCCTTTATCTTGCGCACACGAATGAGAAAGAAGCATTCGAAAAATATGCGGCTTACTATCTCTCGACTAATGGTCGGGTGTATTGGTCCGATACCCACCAGTTGAGTATTTATCCTGACAATTACCACCGCGAAATTGATGAGAAGCTTCATGCTCCCTATCCCGCGAGTGAAATCATCACCGAGATCAACGTTCCAAGATCGATGCTGAATGGATTTTTGGACGAAGTACGAGATGACTTTCGCAAAAACAACGTTGATTTAATCTATGGCACGGTTCGTCTGATTGAGCGAGACAATGAAAGCTTCCTGCCATGGGCAAAGCAGCCATATGCGTGTACTATCTTCAACCTGCATACGGTTCACAGCCCTGAAGGACTCCAGCGCTCAGCTGAGGCTTTTCGTAGGCTCATCGATATGGCAGCGCGGCGTGGGGGCACATACTACCTGACCTACCATCGTTACGCTTCTCGCAAGCAGATCGAAAGCTGCTATCCCCAATTCGCCGAATTTCTTCGGCTCAAGCAGAAGTATGACCCTGAAGGGCGGTTTCAAAGCGACTGGTACCGATATTACAAAACCATGTTTGCGGATAGCATTTGACGTGTCGCAGTTAGGATCTACTCAATTCGCGTGAATCAGCGCCGGAAACGCGGGGGTTAAGTTGCTCAGCGCCTCCGGCTTGGCAGAAGCGGTACACCCGAATAAAATGCCGCCCACATGACTATCAATCGCCGGAAATTTCTGAAGCATGCGGTGTCCGGTGCCGGGGGTTTGTGTCTTTCTGCAGCGGCAAGCTGGGCGTTGCCGCAGACTCCGGGGCAGCGGAACGGAAGCGGCAAGCGGGTCGCAATCCTTGGCGCGGGGCTGGCTGGACTGGCAGCGGGATGGGAACTGAAGCAATCCGGGCACGACATCACTATTCTCGAAGCACAACTTCATCCTGGCGGACGGGTGCATACGATTCGCGAAGGACTGTCTGACGATCTCTACGCCGAAGCCGGCGCCGGGCGAATTCCCAACACCCACAATGTCACCCTGGAATGGGTGAAGCACTTCGGCCTCGAACTCGAGCCTTTCTTCCCAAAGGAACTGGCCGAAGTCGCGCTTCTCAAAGGCAGGCGGGTAAAAATGCCGGTAGGCAAGCCGGTGGACATGTCGCAAGTGCCGCTCGACCTGACGCCAGACGAGCGCAAGATCGGCGTTTCGAATTTCGACGAGCACTACTACGGCGACACCATGCGAAGAATTGGAGACGCGATCCGCGAGGATTGGCCGCCGGAGATCACGCGGTTAGCCGACATCAGCATGGCCGAATTCCTGCGGCAGCGAGGAGCGTCGAAGGATGCAATCTATTACATGCTGTTTGGTTTTGAGGACGACGCAGCGCTCGACTTCATGCGCGACGCGTACAGCCATCACACTGAGTCGTTATCAAAGATCAAGGGAGGCAATGACCAGCTTCCGCGAGCATTCGCGGCGAAATTGAGTGACGTGGTCGATTATGGGTGCGCCGTGGAGCACATTGAGCACGGCAAAAACGGCGTGCGAATTGCCTGCCGCCGCGCCGGTGTGCTGGACCATGTGGAAGCAGACGCTGTCATCTGCACAATTCCTTTCAGCGTTCTGCGGCACATTGCGGTCACGCCGGAGTGGACGCCTGCAAAACGCAAGGTGATCAACAGCCTGGATTACGGGCCGGTGGTGCGCGCAACATTCCAGGTCAGCCGCTGTTACTGGGAAGATGAAGGGCTGAACGGCTTTGGCTCGTCAGACAAGGATTTCGAAGTGTGGCATCCAACCTACGGCAAACCGGGACATCGCGGGTTGCTGCAGGCGTATTTTTACCAGGACCTCGCGCGGCGACTGGACAAGATGAGTGAGAGCGAAAGAGTCGAACGGATGATCGCCGACATGGAAGAAGTACATCCAGGGCTGCGCCGGTGCCTGGAAACAGTGGTCACGAAATCCTGGGCCAACGATCCCTGGCAACGTGGCGCATTTGTGGTGTACTACCCCGGCCAGCAGAAGTGGTATCCCGAAATTTGCAGCCGGGAAGGAAGAGTGTGGTTTGCAGGTGAACACGCCTCTCCCTGGCCGGGATGGATGCAGGGTGCAATTGCGTCGGGGATGAAGGCGGCGCGGGAGATCAATGCACAATCCTTCGATCTCAGGTGACGGCCTTCCACTCTCAAGTAGAATAGAGGTTCGCCCTTGATGTCTGGCTCATTCCTACGTCCGCGTCGCAGGAGCTGCATATGCGCCAACTGACGCGGCTTCTGCGTTATCTGGTGCCATACTGGTGGCAGTTCCTGCCATCGGTGATTTTGCTGGCCGCAGTCGGTTTTCTTGACGCATTCCGTGTCTTGCTGGTCGGCCCAGTGCTCGACCGGGTGCTCAACCCCTCATCTGGTTCGGACAATATTCTGCTGTTCACCATTCCTAACACTCATCACACAATTTATCTGCAGCGATTTGTTCCTTCGCACTTTCACAATGCGTGGACGGTTGTAGCCTTCGCATTTGTCGCTTCCACAATCTTGAAAGGTCTGTTCGATTACGCGGGCACGTATCTGGTGAATTATGCGGGTTACGGGCTGATCACCGATCTGCGCAATTCTCTTTACAACTCAGTCCTGTGCCGCTCCGCGGCATTTTTTCAAAGGAACACAACCGGGACCTTGGTTTCGACAATCGTCAGCGACGTCGAGCGAGTGCAGTTCGCGATGTCCAGCGTGTTGGCGGAGTTCCTGCAACAGTTCTTCACCTTTTTATTTACCGCGGGTGTGGTGATCGTGCTGGGAAAGAAGCTGGCGTGGCTGCTTCTGTTGTTCGTGCCGGTCATCATCTTCTCCGCCACCAAGATCGGGCGCCGCGTGCGTCACACTACTCGCCGCGGCCAGGACCACCTAGCCGATATCCAGAATATCCTTCACGAAACCATCACCGGCAACCGCGTCGTAAAGGCCTTCAGCATGGAAGCCTGGGAGTTCGCCCGCTTTCGCAAGGCCGCGCAGGGTCTGTTTCGCGCCAATCTTCGATCGGTGGCCGCAGCGGCCATTAGCTCCCCGCTAATGGATATTTTTGGTGCAATTGCAATCGCTCTCTTGCTGCTGCTGGGCCGTGATCAGATCGTTCATGGCTGGATGACCCCGGGAATTTTCGTGGCTTTTATCATCGCAGTTTTTAAGCTTTACGATCCGGTGCGCAAGTTCGCGCTCTTCCATAACAGCTTCCAGCAGGCCCTCGGCGCGTCATCCGAAATGTTCAAGTTTATGGACATTCGCGATGAAATAGCGGAGAAAGCGGGGGCTCCGTCATTGCCTCCCTTTTCCAGGAAGATCAGCTTTGACGATGTCTCATTTTGTTATGACACCGAAGAAGGTCCGCGCGAGGTCTTGCGCAATATCAAGCTTGAAGTCAAGGCGGGAGAGATCCTGGCACTCGTCGGATCCAGCGGGGCCTGCAAGAGCACGTTGGTTTCGCTCATCCCTCGTTTTTTCGACGTGAGCTCCGGCAAAATTGCGATTGATGGTTATGATCTGCGGGATGTTTCGGTTGCGTCAATCCGATCGCAGATCG
>JAOAPL010000241.1 GCA_025462925.1 Acidobacteriaceae bacterium | reverse complement strand
AACCAGGTCGTCGATATCCGCTTCCGTTAGGGCGAGCGGCTGCATGTCTTCGTCGAGGTAGGGATTTTGCAATCCGTCGCCTTTGTTGTAATGGTCACTAACATCCCAAAGGGTCTCTTGCGAGCCGTCGTGAAAGTAGGGTCCCGTTAGCAGCAAATTGCGCACGTCCGGTGTCTTGAAGGCGGCGATATCCGGATCTTTCTTCGTGACAAGAAATCGGCCAAGCGCCGACATGTCCGTCTGGATCGCGGCGCGATCGATGGCCGCCGGGTCACCCGAGTTGACGAGTTGCTCGGCCTGGCGCGCCAGCGCGACAACGTTATGCCGGATGATGCCGATGCTGATGTTGTGAAAATCATTATCCGTAAAGCTGGTCACGTCCCGTGTCTTTTCCGATAAGGCGTGACACTTATTGCAGCGGCCGCGCGTGTTAAAGAGCTCCCAGCCGCGTTTCGCGGCGTCGTCTATGGCGTTCTTGTCACCGGCAATGAAGTGATCGAACGGAGAATCAAACGAAAGCTGTGTCCTCTCGTAGGACGCGATGGCGCGCACCAGATCGGTGCCGTTGGGCGCGCGCCCGAACACACTTCGAAAAGCCTGCTGGTATTCTTCGACGGCTGCGATCTGGGCCACTGCGGCATCCATACTGGGCTGACCCATTTCAACCGAATTGACGATGGGCAGCGCCGCCTGCTCTTCTAGCGTCTTCACCCGGCCATCCCAGAACTGCGTCTTGTTGTAGAGTGCGTTTAGAACGGTCGGTGAGTTGCGTTGACCGACGCGACCCTTGATACCGATCGACGCCGGCCTCCCGTCCGTGAAAGCGCGCGCCGGATCGTGACAGGTACTGCAAGCCACAGTTCCGTCAGCCGATAAGCGACCATCGAAGAAGAGTTTCTGGCCCAGCGCGATTTTCTCGGGCGTTTGCGGATTGTCAGCCGGTATCGTCGCGCTAGTCGCGGCGACCGGGACTCCGACTTGTCCAAGAGACTTTGGCCGGGCCAATGGACCCGCTTCAGGAATAGGAGGTGCTTTCCCGGTGGCTTCCTGCGTTGTTTTGGTCGGCGCGGCGTTTGCCTCTTTGCGCTTATGCTCGCAACCGACAATCAGCCTGGCAATGCCTGCTACAACTACGAGCGTGAGGCACAATCGTGTTCGCCTCGCAAGCCGGATTCTATTGCGCTCTGTATTCGTAAGTTCTTTGCCTCGTCCATTTGAGACGACTGGTCAGTTTGCTGGGATGCTTGCGTAAATGGGCAAGGCCGGTGATCCGGCCGCTTGCACCTGCGGCAATCATTCATTTCCGTCGACCTTGGTGGGTAGAGTGAAACAGAAACTTGCGCCGCGCGGAGAGTTGTCGGAAGCCCACAGATGGCCGCCATGCGATTCCACGATGGAGCGGCTGATGGACAGTCCCATTCCGGTCCCTTGAATTTTCGTGCTAAAGAATGCGTTGAATATCTTGTCAGCCTCTTGCGCAGGAATTCCCACGCCAGTATCTCTGACGGAAATCAGAAGCTGCTCGTCTTCCCCTCGCTGCGACTTGACGGCGAGCTCGCGGATCTCATCCACATCCTTCATCGCTTCGATGCTGTTCATGAAAAGGTTCATCATCACCTGCTGCAATTGCACGCGATCTCCAATGGCCTGGGGAAGATCTGCCGCTAGTTCTGTCCGGACTGATATCGAGTATCGCGTCGCCTCGCTGCTGAGGAGAACGACCATCTCTCGAATGACATCATTTACATCAACCAACTCCCGTTCCGGAGCGCCCTTCTTAAAGAGCAGGCGGATCCGGCTGATGATGTCCGCCGCACGCGTCCCGTCCCTCACGATTCTCTGCGCAGCAGCGCGCGCTTCTTCGAGGTTGGGAGTCTCGGCAGCGAGCCAGCGCAAGCTGGCGTTGGCGTTAGTGACGGCGGCGGCGATCGGTTGATTTACTTCGTGCGCCAGAGTCGCGGTCAGCTCTCCCATGGTGGTCACCCGGCTCACGTGCGCAAGGTCCGCTTGCGCCTGACGCAGCGCTTCTTCCGCGCGCTTCTGCTCGGTAATATCCTCGCAAGCGATCAAGACAACCTGATCGTTCGACCTAAGGACGCCTCTGGCGGTTTCGCGAACCCAAAGCACCGAACCATCTTTGCGCATTTTGCGGAGTTCCCAAGTCATCGACTGGCCAAGCTGCTTAAGGCAGAGTGCGACCTTTCGTTGCACTGCCTCACGATCAGGCTCATGGAAAACCCTGAGCACCGGCTTACCGACTAGTTCATCCACCGTGTAACCAAGTTGTTCAGCGCCGAACGGGTTGACGGCCATGACGGTGCCCGCGGCGTCAATCATGAAGTACATGGTTGGGTTGTTCTCAAAGGCGTCGCGCCACTGCTGCTCGCTGTTCCGTATTGCTTCTTGCGCGTGCTTTTCCGCGGTGACGTCCATCACGGCTCCGACAAACTCGATGTTGCGCGATCCATCACTTAAATTGTGAGCCACAACATGGACATGTTTGACGCAACCATCCGGCATCAGCAAACGATACTCATGTTCAAAGTTCTTCCCATCCTGCGACGCACGCGCGACCGTTTGTTTCACGAGGGCGACGTCTTCGGGATGAACTCGCTGGAAAATACGTTCCACGGTGGGTTGCGTCGTTCCGTCGTATTGGAAGATTCGAAAGGTCTCCTCTGACCAGACGATCTCATTCGTCGAAACGTTCCAGCCGAAGCTTCCGGTATGGCTTAATCCTTGTGCTTCAGCCAAATATGCCTGACTGCGTCGAAGTTCATTCTCGGCCTCCTTGCGCTCCCCGCTCTCTGCTTGCAAGGCCAGGTTTGTCATCTCGAGTTCTTGAACGCTTCCTTTCAGATCATCGCGCGTGCGCCTGAGTGATTCTGTAGCGCTCCTTTGCGCAGCGCTCAGCGACCCGACAAACAGCGCTGACCCCACAAACACAATAAGACGTGGTATCTCATCCGGCTTTACCAGAACCGAGTAGAGTGGGGGAAAAAAGTAATAGGAGAGAGCGAGAGTGGAGAGGGCCACTGCGAGCAATCCCGGCCCGATTCCACCGAACCACGCGGTGAGCATGTTGGCGCAAAGAAACAGTGACACAGGAGCCAATTGCAAATGAAGCGCCGGCCACCGTGTAAGGATCAGTGCTGCGGCGACCGATAAAACGGCAATCCCATAGCGCAAAATCGCAGGCCGCCTGGGCCACAGAAGAGGATTAAATCTGGACATGCTTCTGCTCCGGCCATGCAGGGTACGTTTGCCCGCATGGAAAATCCTTAAATCAGAAAGCGCCTCCTCCGACCATGTCGATTATGTGGAGCATCGAAAAGGTTGCAAAAAGTTAGTAAAAGGTTTTGGGCTGGAAATTCGGCTTGGTACCAGCTTCGCAATGCCTCGATAGGTTTTCGAAGCTCTAGATCAGCATTGTCTGCTCAGCACTTGAAAACGCTTTGCGGTCAGCAGACGATGTACTGCCGAGGCCAGCTTTTCGAGTGGCTGTCCACTGCTCACGCAAGCATCCGCCAATGACGCCATGCGATCCATCTGAACACCACAGAGCAAGATGATCGGAACATCAGGACGAATCGCCCGCAAGGTTCGCGCCAAGTCAAATCTGGTCTGCTCTTTGGCACGGTGATCAAGCATGACAGCAGCGACAGAATGCATCACAAATAAAAGCGCGACCGCTTCTGTTGAGCCGTCAGTGCTCACCACCTCATAGCCATTAGCCTTGAGGGCGGCTAAAACCGAATTGCTGCTGGCCGTCTGATCGGATATGTAAAGGATTGTCTCGAGCGCCATTCTTTTGGCGAAGCACGCGACGTTCCACTGCTACTGATCACGGATGATACAGAGGAATCGAGTCAATTCCTCGCGCGCCACCTTCAGGGCAGTGTCGTTTACCCTAGGTTTTGTCGGTGCTTGCGGCGACATTCCGACACTCGACCTCGACGCTGGCGGCAGCTAGCATTTGTCCAGAACCAGCCATTTCAATCACCTACATTTATTCGCATCTGCGTCTCTTTGGCACGCATCTTGCAGTCTAGGGAGTGAGCAAGGCTGTGCAAGATGAGAGTTCCAGATAACTACGAAACGGCGAAATCACAACCAAGCAAGCTGACTTAATAGAAGAGGAACACTATGAGCAAGATGAGGATCCGCGCGAGACTATTTAATGGCTTCTTGTTGGTCTGGTCTGTCCTTCTGCTTCTCGCAACTCCGGGTATAGCGCAGAAGCAGACAACTGCCCATGCAACAATTCCATTTCAATTCTGGATCGGAGACAACCAGCTCCCTGCCGGTGATTACCAGATTGAACATGAGGTTTCACCTACGCTGGTAATGTTTCGCATCAAGGGCGGCAAGACGGCTAATGAAGCATATATGCTTCCCATCGACGAGAACCCAGTGAAGGAGAGTGACTTCAAACTCGTCTTCAAGACTGAGAACGGGGAGCATTACCTTTACGAAGTTTGGGGCAAGTATGGCAAGCGAGTTCTGACGGCGGCATATGGGCTGCCAAATCCGACTAGAGAGAGTCGCGTCGAGGTACCCATCGTCTATCGCTGAGAATGGACTTACGCCACCTTGCGAGCGTCGATACCCATTTTCTTCATCCGTGTGATCAGGGTCGTCCGTTTTAGACCCATACGGGCCGCGGCGCCATTGGGCCCGCCGACGCGTCCTTGAGTCTCTTTCAATGTCCGCACAATATTCTCTTGCTCGTCCAAGTCTTCAACTTTCACGGGCCCGGCGGTTGTGCTGCCCTTCATCAACTCGGGGACTGAAATCGCCAGACTCCCGCTTCGGGTAAGAACCACGGCACGCTCGACCAGATTCTCAAGTTCGCGAATATTGCCGGGCCAATGCCAACGCATCAGCTCGCTCAGAGCTGCTGCCGGAACAATCTCTATCTCCTTCCGCATGCGACGCGCGTACTTCTGCGTAAAGTATCGCAGCAGCAAAGGAATGTCTTCCGAGCGCTCACGCAGTGGAGGAATCTGGATGGGAAAAACATTCAGCCTGTAGTAGAGGTCGCAGCGGAACTGCTTTTCAGAGATCATCTTTTCCAGGTTGCAATTGGTCGCCGCCACTAGTCGAACGTCGACCTTTTTTGTTCTCGTGCTACCCAGGCGCTCGAATTCCCTCTCCTGCAAAGCCCGTAGGAGTTTGGGCTGAAGTTCAAGCGGGATGTCCCCTACTTCGTCCAGAAACAACGTGCCTCCATCGGCCAACTCAAACCTGCCTATCTTTTGGGTGATGGCACCGGTGAAAGCTCCCCGCTCGTGCCCAAAGAGTTCGCTCTCCAGCAGCCCGCTGGGAATGGCAGCGCAGTTGAGCTTTACGAACGGTTGCCGCTTCCGGCTGCTGCGATCATGAATAGAGCGTGCGATCCGTTCTTTTCCCGTGCCTGTCTCCCCTCGCAGGAGTACGGTCGAATCGCTGCCGGCCACCATGTCCACCAGGTAAAGCGCCTCGCGGAGAGCGGGACTCTGACCCACGATTCCATCAAAGCCTGTGTGACTGCGAACCTCTTCTTCCAAGTTGAGGTCGTTCAGTGAGCCGACCGCTAACGGTCCGACCGCTGATGGATCGTTCGGCTCGATCTCTGTCCGTTGCTGCTGCGAGCCACTACCCCGGGCGATCCCGTAATAAATCGCATCTAGCAGGTCCTCATCGTTAAAAGGCTTGGTCAAAAACTCAATGGCGCCCGCTTTCATAGCGCGAACCGACATCGGGATATCGCCGTGACCTGTCAGGAAAATGATCGGGACTCGGATATCGGATTTGGTAAGCTCCTGTTGCAGATCGAGCCCGCTTAGGCCGGGAAGTTGTACATCCAAGACCAAACAGCTCGGCGAATTTTCCCGGGGGCTCGTCAAGAACTCCTGCGCGGATGCAAAGGTTTCTACAGGCAATCCCGCTGACCGAACCAAACTTTCCACAGCTTCACGTATCGATACATCGTCATCCACCACGTAGATGGGAGAATATGACTCACTCATAACGTTACCTCTTTGGCATGCAAGCTTTGACCGAACAACCAGTAGCAGCGCGCTGTTCGTTCACACAACCTGCATCATGTCGCCTGGCTTTCTTTTTCACGATTTCGATTGTTTTTCGGTCCACCGTCATTCGAGTCCAGAGCCGCGTAAACCGCATTCAATAACGCGTCCTCACTGAAAGGCTTGAACAAGTAAGCGACAGCGCCATCTTTAAGAGCTCGCGAACGTGCTTCCTCATCTCCATGTGCCGTGATGAAGATCACTGGGATTTCACGAGCACTGCCCATCAGCTGACGATGAAGCTCGAGCCCGTTCATCCCGGGCATGCGGACATCGAGTATCAGACAGTTCGTGTTTTGATCCGACTTCAAGAAATCTTCGGCGGAGGCAAATACGTTGGCCGAGAACCCGATTGACCTGATCAATCCCCGAAGCGATTCACGCATCGAATCGTCATCGTCGACAACCGAAATGGAAGGAAGATTAGCCACGGTTTTAATCTAGCAGTCCTTGGGGAAAAGTCCATTACACCTTGGTATATAAGGGGCTATACGTTGGTATAGGTGTCGCAGTCATACCTGCGATCTCTTTCCTGCCCGTATTCTTAGCCTCTCTGACATTTTCACGAGCTCCGCAAAAGACTCGGCCCGCATTTTGTGCATGACTTGGCCGCGATGAACCTTGACGGTGATCTCGCTTGTGCCTAGCTCGGCGGCGACTTGCTTGTTGAGCAACCCGGAGACCACCCACTCCATCACCTCCCGCTCGCGCGGCGTCAGTGATTCATACCGGTTACAAAGCTCCCTCATCTCCGCTTGCTGCTGACGCGCGGCCCGGTCGTGTTCTATTGCCTGCGCGATCGCATCCAGTAGGTCCCGGTCAACGAATGGCTTAGTAAGAAATTCAACGGCCCCGGCTTTCATCGCCCGCACTGACGTCGGAACATCACCATAGCCAGTAATAAAAATAATGGGCATCTCAATGTTGAACTCCGCCATGCGCTTTTGCAGGTCGAGTCCGCCCAGACCCGGCAGACTTACATCCAACACCAAACAGCTGGGCACATCAGCCTTTACGCGGTTTAAAAATTGGAGCGCTGAAGCAAAGCTCTCAACCTTCAACCCCGCAGAGCGAATCAGGCTTTCCAAACTCTCTCGCACGGACACGTCATCATCTACTACGAAGACGATTGCTTGTAGCTCCGGCATAGCGCTCCTAGTGTTTCTTGCAAAGAAAACCGTGGTTTCCTACTCGAACAAGATCTTTGCCATCATCCCCTTGTCCTCGTGACTCAGCAGGTGGCAGTGAAACACCGACATTCCTCGAATCACTGGATCGGTGAAGTCCATGACCAGGTCAACCGAACCCCCATAGGGGACGTCTACCGTGTCGAGCCAGTCCGGCGTTTTCGATCGTACGCCATTTGTCGCGTAAGCAAGAAAGTGGACCTGGTGGATGTGAAAAGGGTGCAATTCGTGCGTTGGATTTAGCACCCGCCAGTGTTGATATGATCCGATGCGAACGCGCAACATTGGAAGTTCATCCATCGAGAATTTCCTTCCATTGATATAAAAGCCTTTCTTGTCTTCCGTGAAAGTGACGGTGAAATCGGGCGAGCTCTTCTCGAGCGCTTCCATTTGCCTCGTGAATGGTTCTTTGTAAATCGGCAAACTTTCTGTTGCTGGAACCTCACGTACCCGCGAGCGATCTTCCATCCCGCTTACTACGTCCGCAATCACCATCTCGGGATTGGCATCGCCATCGGGCCCGGTATCGATACACCGCGTTCGCAATGTTGAGTGCGTACCAGCAGCCGGGCCGGTCACAATCGCTTCGACGCGTCCTGCAGGCGGGACAAACATATGAGTGACATTGCGCGTCCGGCGATTCGGATCATGGTACGAGAGCGGCATGCCATCGAGTGCGACGATCTGCAACGGTTGTCCATCCAGCTGCAGGTCAGCATAAAGATCGGGAGAAGCGTTTACGATGCGCCAGAACTGGCGCTCACCAGCGCCGATGGGGATCAGCGGACGGAGTTGACCGTTCAAAGTGAAGACTCGCTCTGGCTCTTGCTCATCGGACTTCCCGCAACGGCCCGTGGGGATTCCCACTTGCTGCTTGATCTGCTCACGGCTCGGATCATCTTTTTCGATTTCCCGATCCCGAAGGACGAGCACACGCTCTCGAAGATTTCTGACCTCGGGATAATATCTGTCAATGCCTTCGACCACGATTGCGCCCGACATTCCGTCAATCGCCTGACGATCGCTCTCCTCGTGCGGATGAGTGTGGTACCAGTACAGCCCGGGCGGCGCATAGTCCGGCACCTCGACTCGATAACCTAACACTTGGCCCGGGTGCGCCACCATTGTCAGCACGTCATCTTGCGGGCGCTCAGGCGATACGTGCATGCCATGGAAGTGCAAATTACTTATATTCTTGCAAGGGACGTCAACGCACTTCTCGTGTGAAACGACCGGCAGTCGATTGTCGTATTTAACTTTGATCTCCCCACCCGGCGAAACGCGAATGGTCGGAGGCACGTCTTTGCCCGCGAAGGAGAATGCATTGTGTCCAACGGCAGGATCAAAAACAGCATTGAGCGTAAACGGAGTTCGAACCTCTGGAGCGTCGGAGACGGTTCCTTGCTGAGAAAGCAGAGGTGTAATCAACATAAACACACTCCAAAGCACAAATCGACCTTGTCTCAGAAGAGTCGATTTTCGGGCCGCTTTCACCACTGCCTGCACCGCAAGTGCGAATTCACTTTGATTGAATCAGTTCAATCAATCATTGGCGGACGACAGTTCCATTGCTTCTTGAGTCAAGGCGGATTCGATCTCGTCGAATTCTCTTTGGCCCAATCGGAACTCCCCGGCTCCAATGATTCCAGAGACCTGCTCCCGGTTTCGGACTCCGACGATCGCGGCAGTAACCGCGCTGTTGTGAAGCGTCCATGCGATTGCCACTTCCCCCGCTGTTCGTCCATGACGGCTGCCAATATCTTCCAATAAGCCTGCCAAACGAAGATTGCGGGAAAGAAGCGGCTCCTGGAAATTAGAATTCCCACGGCGCCAGTCGTCGGAAGGAAATTTCTCTACGCGTTCGCGTGTCATGGCCCCACTGAGAAGGCCCGAGTACATCGGTGAATATACGATGACGCCGATCTTCTCCTGCGCTGTATAAGGCAGGACGGAGTGCTCAATATCACGTGCGAGCAGAGAATAAGGCGGTTGCAATGAAGTGATCGGGGCAATACGCTCTGCGCGCTTCATTTGTTCGACGTCGAAATTGGATACTCCGATAAAGCGAACCTTGCCTTCTTTTTTAGGCGAGCCATCTCCGCCCAACCCTCTTCGATCTCCGCATCGGGATCGGGCCAATGGACTTGATACAAGTCGATTGCATCCACTTTCAGCCGGCGAAGACTTGCTTCGCATTC
>JAOAPL010000216.1 GCA_025462925.1 Acidobacteriaceae bacterium | reverse complement strand
CTCGCGGACATTCGAGTAGCCACGCCAATCCCGCCTGTGATTGTCTGTTCGGGCTTGGCAATTATGGTTTGCGTACTCCTGATGCGCCGGCGGGTCGCACTTTCAGCGATAGGAATCGCGGCGCTTGTGACTACCGCGTTCTGGATCTGGACCATTCCGCCGCGTCAGCAGATTCGTCCCGGCGTACTGGAGATGACTGCAATTGATGTGGGGCAGGGCGACTAGATCCTGCTCGTCTCACCCGAAGGCCGAAAGCTGATGGTGGACGAGGGAGGCCTGCCGTTATGGGCCCACTCGCAACTGGATATCGGAGAGGACGTCGTTTCCCCCTATATGTGGGCGCTCGGGATCTCGCGCATCAATGCCGTCGCGCTCACGCACGCGCATTCGGACCATATGGGCGGCATGGCGGCGGTGATCGCTAACTTTCAAGCGCGAATTATGGCTGCCCCAAGGTATTCCCGACAAAGAAATAGAGCCGTTGCTCGCGGAGGCCGCCGAGTTTGGAGTTGCGGTTACGTATCACAAAGCCGGAGATGCTTTTCAATACGGCGGAACCATCATTCGGGTGCTCGCTCCCAATCCCGGCCTGACTGCGGGGCGTGCCCGATCCCGGCGTGGTTTCGGCAGGGCTGGTTTCGGGAAAGTTGGAAAACCCCCACACGGAAATGATGAATCGCTGGTGCTGAAGGCGACTTACGGGAAGACCTCAGCGCTGCTCGAAGCCGACGCGGAGAAAAAGACTGAGAGATTTGTTTCAACCGAGGAGCCCGTCGCCGACGTGTTGAAGGTTGCCCATCATGGAAGCGCGAGCTCCACGAACACCGAGCTGCTGGCTGCAGTGCGGCCCCGCTTCGCCGTCATCTCGGTGGGCGCGCGGAATGTCTATCATCATCCGCGGCGCGAAGTGCTAGAACGGCTACAACAAGCCCGGGTGACGACATATCGTACGGATGCGGATGGGGCGACGACGTTCTACCTCGACGGTAAGGATGTTACTTCGCAGCTTCCCGACCTTCATTAGGCCAGATCTTTGCCAGGCCGATCTTTATTAATCCGATCTTCACTCGGCTCGTTTGCGTCGACTTCCGTTGCGTGCAGCGACTCCCGCTCCAATTCCTCGCGTGGTGCGCGCTGGCTTTCCCGAATTATCTGTCGTGCCCTTTTTGCATCCTCCTCGCGGACCAGAATCGCCAGCCCTCCAATCGGCAACACGTCGGGCGGGAAGTCGAGCCCTGTAAGCTCATTCTCGATGCCCGCTGAATCGAGCAAGCCGTGAACCACCAGGGCCTCGGGTTCGTCCTCGGTTTCGAACACGCGCACGATCTTCTCATTCGGATCCGGCAAGGGAGTTGCTCTTTCGGCCATGGCGAATGCCTCCTGGGGTGATTCTAGTCGCAATCGCAGGATGGCCCCATCGAGTCAGCAAGGTAGTGGCTCTAATGTTGCATTGCGCGGTCTCCCAATCCGAAGGAGAATGGGCGCAACGTGTCCGACGGGCGGCACATCTAATTATTGGTGACGGCGGGAAAGGCGCATCCCGCGCGGATCGCGGAAAGAGGGGCCCCTTGGAAAGTGCGCAAGCCAGAAATGAACAGCAACAGGAAGCATTCAATATCCGCCGCCTGCAGATCATGATCAGCATGGTGATGTCGGTCATCAGCCAGGACCCAAATTTGACCGTCGAAGAAGCGTCAGAGCTGGTCGCCGGGACCAAACGCGCCGCGCTCGCCATGTTCCCCGACAAAGAACTCGCGTACGACATCATCTACAAACCAAGGCTGCAAAGATTGATGAAGGAAAGATTTCGTTTGCAGTAGACGTCCTCAGATTTACCTGAATGGCACCGAATCACTTGTAGCATCGGTGTTCTCTGCTGGTAATATCGTCAAAACTTCAGATCATGCATTTGTTTCTACGGTTCGTTCGGTGAGCCGCGAGGAGATGCCATGCGCCGTAACCGCTCGGTATTGTGTTCGGTTGTGCTGGTTGTCGCATCCTTTCTTGTCATTAGCGCCAGAAAGATCTACGAGTACGCCGCCGCTCCCGATCGAGAGAAGGACAGCGATTTTGTTTTTCCGCAGACTGCCGATCAGGAAAAGCCCACGATCCTGATCTCCGAGCCTAAAGCGCCACCTATTTCCTTCAAGCAGCTCGGTGGGTTTACCAACGATGCCAGCCATTTAAATAAGACTGCTGTTTACGGTGTCGCGAAAATCGGGAGTGAAGACGATATCCGGAAGGCCCTGCAATTTGCCCGCGAGAACAACCTGAAAGTCACGTGCGCCGGCCAGCAGCATAGCATGGGCGGCCAAACATTCACGCACGGCGGGCTCATTCTGGACTTAACAGATTTCAATCGTATCAAGCTCGACAAAGAACATAAGAGCGCCAATCTCCAGTCAGGAGCGCGCTGGTGGCAGCTTCAACAACTTCTCGACAAAGAGGGCTTGTCGGTTAAGTCGATGCAGTCGATCAACATTTTCAGCGTGGGGGGCTCGCTCAGTGTCAACGGTCACGGAATCGATCCGATGCCGGGGCAGATCGCGCCAACGGTTCGTGCAATGCGCATCATGCTCAGCGATGGCAGCGTGGTAAAGGCAAGCCCAACCGAGAACGCCGATCTCTTCAGGCACGTGGTCGGGGGCTATGGGTTGTTTGGCGTGATCCTCGACGTAGATCTCGAGGTTGTGGACAACGAAATGTACACGCGCCTGGTGCTCTACATGGACTACAAGGACTATCCGCACTACTACCTTGCGAATGTTGAAAACAACAGCAACATCAGACTGGTGTTCGGCCGATTGTCAGTTTCCCCTGGGTCGTTTCTCCGCGAGACCGCGGTGCATGTGTATTCCAAGACACAGTTCGACGGTTCGCTCCCGCCACTGAGTCCAGGGAGATATGAGGCGACCGACCGCTTCGTAATTAACTTCTCAAAAACGGGAGGTCCGGGACGATGGCTGCGATGGACCCTGGAAAAATACGCTGAACCATACCTTCATCACTGCCTCACGCGCAATCAGGCGATGAACCAGAAGGACCCTGTCTGCCTCGTTTCCCGCAATGAAGAAATGTATGACGACATGGCTTATCTCAAGAACCGGTTACGCGACACTGACATTCTTCAGGAATACTTCGTTCCATACGACCGCATGCCGGAGTTCGTGGATGGCTTGCGTAATGTGGTGCAGCGAAACAAAGCCAATCTTCTAAACGTAACTATCCGAACTGTGCACAAGGACAAAGTCACCGCTCTTCCTTATGCAAAAGAAGATATGTTCGCGTTTGTCCTGTATTTCAACGTGCGCTTCAATGACAAAGACAATGGGATCCTTAAGAAGACCACGGCAGACCTCATCGACGTAGCCGAACGTGCTGGTGGCACGTACTACTTGCCCTATCAGTTGTTCTACTCCAAGGAGCAGTTGCGCAAATCGTATCCCGAGGTTGACGATTTCTTTGCCGCCAAGAAAAAGTACGATCCGATTGGACTGTTCTCGAACAAGTTCCATGAGACGTACGGGATGTAATCCGGGCACCGAGCTTTGACCTTCCGCCTACTCCAGTACTAGACTCTGATTCCGGTGGTACTCCCATGAAAACCTGCTGTCTTCTGCTGGCAATCCTGCTCTGTTCTTGTTTTCTTCTCGCCGCTGATGAAGGTCATCATCACGAAGATCTGACTGAAGCGCAGCTCGGGACGGTGCATTTCTCGTCCTCCTGTGCGCCTGCGGCCCAGAAATCAGTCGAGCGCGGGGTGGCGATGCTGCACTCGTTCTGGTATGAAGAGGCGGAAAAACAATTTCAGCAGATTGAGAAAGACGATCCGCAGTGCGCTATTGCGCGTTGGGGAGTCGCCATGAGCATATGGCACCAGCTTTGGAACCGGCCGGACGAGGCTACGCTCGACCGCGGAGGCGCTGAACTCAAGAAAGCACGGTCGCTCAAGCCGGCAACGTCCCGCGAGCGCGAGTACATTGTGGCATTGAGCGCCTTCTATGAACATCCCGGCAAACCTTATCAAAAGCGGGTCAGGGCCTATTCGAAGGCCATGGAGAAGGGTTACAAGCGTAATCCAGACGATCACGAAGCGGCGGCATTCTACGCGTTGAGCCTGCTCGCCGCAGAACCAGATCACGACAAGAGCAATGCAAATCGCAAGAAAGCGGCAGCCGTCTTGGAGAAATTGTTCGCAGACGAGCCTAGCCATCCTGGGGTCGCGCACTATTTGATCCACACCTATGACAAGCCGGAGATGGCGCAGCAGGGGCTACCCGCCGCTCGCAGGTACGCGCAAATAGCTCCGGCCGCGCCGCATGCATTGCACATGCCGGCGCACATTTTCGCGCGACTGGGTCTTTGGCAGGACGACATTGACTCCAACGTCCGCTCCATCGCCGCCACTCAGAAGGAAGCCGCCATGCACATGGGAGGCGAAGGCCATCAGTTCCATGCGATGGATTTTCTCGTCTATGCATATTTGCAAACCGGCCGCGAGCAAGACGCGCAGAAGATCATCGACGAAGTGCGGGCGATGCCGCCTATGCATGACATGTACGGTATGGGATCCGACCCGCGCATGTTCGCACTCTCGGCTTTCACTGCGTCCTACGCGCTTGAGCTTCATCATTGGAGCGAAGCGGCACAACTTTCGCCAGTGTGCGGGGCGAGTGAATTTGACCAGGCAATCACCCTAGCGGCAAACGCAATCGGCGCCGCCCGAAACGGAGATTTGGACCAGGTGCACAAGGCAGTTGCGCAGCTGGAAGGGATCCAGAAAAAGCTGGAGCCGAATAGAAAAAAAGATCAAGGCGAATACGAAGGCGTTAGCGATGAATTGACGATCGCGAAGGCGTGGCTGTCGTATGCGGAGGGTAGACACAACGAAGCGTTCCAATTGTTGCGGACGATCGCGGACAAGGAGCAGGGAGAGGCCGAGTCAAGCCAGGGAATCCC
>JAOAPL010000175.1 GCA_025462925.1 Acidobacteriaceae bacterium | reverse complement strand
TTCATTCATCCAAGTCGCGCGCCTCAGCGGATGCAACGTGATCGCCGTAGTGAAGCGCGATGAACAGGTGGATGCAGCAATCAAATTCGGGGCGCACGACGTGGTTCAGATCACCAACGTTGACGATCCCATCCAGAAAGTAAAGATGTTGACCCCTGATCATCGCGGCCCGGATGTCGTCATTGAAGCCGTAGGCCGTCCACAAGGCTGGCAGTGGGCAGTGGACATGGTGCGCAAGGGCGGGACGGTTAACTTCTTCGGGGGATGTGCGACTGGAACGAAGGTCGAACTCGATACTAACCTCCTGCATTATTCTGAGATCACATTGAAGGCCACCTTCCACCACACGCCGGAGACGGTACGCAAGGCATTCAAGCTGATCACGGAAAAGAAGATCAAGAGCACGGACTACATAACCGGCGAGGAGCCGTTGTCGCGATTGCAATATGTTCTGCACAGCATGTTGAACCGCAGTGGCGATATCAAGACTGCCATCATTCCCGGTCATTGACGCAAAGCGTGAATCAATCCCAGCGAAGCACGAACCAGGAAGACCAGTCCGGCGTAGCCATGCCATCCTCCAACTTACAACGCAACGGGACGTCAACCCTTCCGTCGCTGACTGTTGATGGCTGGAATGCATTGCCTCCCGAATACCGCATTCCTGCGCACGCGCCGAGCCTCGCTGAATCCTTTACATACTGCGAACGGCTGGCTAAGAGCCACTACGAAAATTTCTCCGTGGCCACCTGGTTTCTGCCGAAACACCTCAAACAGCATTTCTACAACGTGTATTCCTACTGCCGCATCTCCGACGATCTCGGCGATGAAGTTGGCAACGCCCAGCAATCGCTGGCCCTGCTAGACCAATGGGAGGCGGAACTGAATGCCTGCTATGCAGAGTCGCCGCGGCACCCGGTATTCGTGGCCCTAAGCGAGACTGTCCGCCAATTCGATATTCCCCAGCAGACCTTTGCAGATCTGCTGACCGCCTTCCGCCGCGACCAGACCATCACTCGCTTTCCCACCTTTGACGACGTGCTGGACTATTGTCATTACTCGGCGAATCCCGTCGGCCATTTGGTCTTGTATCTCGGCGGATATCGCGATGCAGAACGGCAACAGCTTTCCGATTACACCTGCACCGCCTTGCAACTCGCAAATTTCTGGCAAGACGTGAATGTCGATTACGCGAAGGGCCGCATTTACATTCCTCTTGAAGATCTCCAGCGCTTCGGCGTTTCAGAGGGCGACATCGCACAGCGACAGGCCACCCCAGAATTCATCGCGCTGATGAAGTTCGAAGTGGAGCGCGCACGCGAATGGTTTGCGCGCGGCCTGCCATTGATCGGAAAAGTCGCGCCGGAACTCGCGTTGGACATTGAACTCTTCAGTCGCGGCGGCCAGGAGATATTGAACGCCATCGAGAAGCAGGGCTTCGATGTTCTGCGCTCGCGTCCCGTGATTTCAAAACCAAGAAAACTCTGGCTGGTCACGCGCGCCGCGTTGAGAAAAGGAAAGCTGTTATGAACCGACGGCAGCTTTCCATGGCGTATGTTGTTTGTCGCGGAGTCGCCCGCTCGCAGGCGAAGAATTTTTACTACGCTTTCTTAGCGCTGCCCCGGCACAAGCGGAACTCGCTGTGCGCTGTTTATGCCTACATGCGCCACGCGGATGACATCTCTGACGCGCCGGGATTGTCATTGGACCAGCGTCGCGCCCAACTTCAGGCTTGGTCAGATTCTTTGCGGCACGCTGTCGAAGGCGAAGCCGGAGACGACCCCGTGATCATGGCCCTCGCCGACACACAATCGCGTTTCAAGATCCCGCTTGAGCTTTTCGAACAGCTCATCGCCGGGACGGCAATGGACTTGCAGTTCGCTGCCGCTGCCCAAGCTGAAAGCGCCGGCGCGCCAGTCGTGCCGTATCGGACATTCGACGACCTCTACCGCTACTGCTATCACGTAGCCTCGGTGGTGGGTCTGGTGTGCATCCACATCTTCGGATACAAAGACCCGGCAGCCGAATCGCTGGCCGAGCAGACCGGTGTCGCCTTTCAGCTCACGAACATCATTCGCGACGTGAAGGAAGATGCAGCCATGGGCCGCGTCTATATTCCGGAAGAAGACTTCGCCCGATTTCAGCGCACGCCCGCGGAACTTACCTCGGCAAATTTCAAGAATGGCTTTTCACCTTCCACATTTATTCCTCTCCTTGAATTCGAGGCGCAGCGCGCGCGACAGTTCTATCAAGCCGCTGAGAAATTACTTCCTCTGATCGAGGACGATAGTCGCCCCTGCTTGTGGGCTCTGGTGGAGATTTATCGCCGATTGCTCGACAAGATAGCTGCGCGCAATTACAACGTCTTCCAGGAAAAAGTGCGGCTCACGGTTCCGGAGAAACTCAGCGTGCTCTCGCAAGGACTTCTCAAGGTGATCTTCTGACGACGATGAACCAGAAAATCGCGCGAGAAGATCGGGCCAAACATAAAGTCACCGTGGTTGGCGCGGGGCTCGCAGGTCTCTCCGCAGGATGCGCGCTCGCCGAGGCTGGTTTCAAAGTCACTCTGCTCGAACGACGCCCTTACATTGGCGGCCGCGCTTCTTCATATCAGCATCCCGGAACAGGCGAGATTGTCGACAACTGTCAGCACGTTCTCCTCGGCTGCTGCACGAATCTCCTCGATCTTTATGATCGCTTCGGCGCCGCAGACAAGATCCGCTGGTTTGATAGCCTCACATTTGTTGAACCCGGCGGTCGGCGTTCGGTGATTCATCCGTCGCCGCTGCCTGCGCCGTTCCACACGGCTCCGTCGTTCTTGGTTGCAGCATCGTTAGGCTTCGCGGACAAGATAGCCATCTCGCGCGCGATGCTGGCAATGATGTCAGCCTTGCCGGAAGATACCACCGAGGATTTTCTCTCCTGGCTCAAGCGCCACGGCCAAACGCCAAACGCAATTGACCGCTTCTGGAAAGTCGTGCTCGTCAGCGCCTTGAATGAGGACCTCGACAGAACATCCGTGCGATACGCCGCGCAAGTCTTCCGTGAGTCATTCATGAAATCGGCTGGAGCAGGACGCATGGGCGTTCCCACAGTTCCCCTTACAGAACTTTATAGCGCGGGCGCAGATTACATCACCAAGCGAGGTGGAACTGTACGATTGCGCAGCTCGGTGGACTCCATCGCGCTGCAACCGGGTAACGTGAAGATCGTTTCCGGCATTGATTCCTTCGTGAGCGATTACGCTGTGCTCGCGGTTCCGTATCACACGCTAGGCAAAATGCTTCCGCCAGGCGAGACCTCTGAAATCTTGTCGAAGAGTTTGGCTAAGTTCGAGAGTTCTCCGATCACAGGAATTCACCTTTGGTTCGACCGCGAGATCAGCGACCTCGAACATGCCGTGCTTCTCGACCGCACGATCCAATGGATGTTCCACAAATCCAAGCTCCTCGCGCGGCACACCAATAATGGCAATAGGCCAGCGAGCGGCAGCTACGTGGAATTGGTCGTAAGTTCCAGCAAGTCGCTCGTCGATTCTCCGCGAGGCGAGATCATCGAACTCGCGCTCAAAGAGCTGGCGGAATTTTTCCCTGCAGTTGCCGAAGCCAAGCTAGTGAAATCGACAGTCATCAAAGAGATTTACGCAACGTACTCTGCGCTTCCGCAATCGGACTTCTATCGACCGAATGCGATCACCGCATGGCCAAACATCTTTCTAGCCGGCGATTGGACCGCAACCGGATGGCCAGCAACGATGGAAGGCGCGGTCCGCAGCGGATATAAAGCTGCTGAAGCCCTCACGCAATCACTGCAGATGGACGACAAATTCCTTGTTGCCGATCTTCCCGCTTCAGGCCTGATGCGACTCTTCGACTGATTATCGCGTCAGCAGCAGCACGCCGACGCAAACGAATCCGATGGCGATCCATCGCCGCGTGTCCACAGCTTCTTTCAGGAAGTACTTTGCCGCGATCGCGCTGACGACGAACGTCAGTGACGCCGACGCAGGCGCAACCAGACTAAGATCAGCCCAACTTAAGGCCGTGAGCAGGCTGAAGAAGGCGAGAGCCATTGCGGAGATTCCAGCCATAAACCATCCGCTCGTCAACACCGCTTTCACTGCGCCAGGAAATCCGCGCTCAGCCATGATGTCGTCGAGATCGCCGATGCTGGTCATCGCTTTTGCAAGCAAGACATCGCCAGCGGAAGAGAAGACCACGATCGCCAGAATAAATCCCCAGGAATAGATCGTCTGCGTACTCATCGCTTCGCCACTTCCAACTTCTGTTCGGCTGCGATGATCTCACGCTCCGTTCGTGACGGACCATGAGCCACGAATCCAACTCCGCAAGTAATCAGCAGAATTCCGATCCATCGCGCAGTGCTTACATGTTCATGGAGAAGGAATACGGAAAGTGTTGCCGTGATGACGTAAGCGATGCCAGTCGCAGGAAGCACAAATGTAAGATCGGCCCAAGAAAGCGCGGTGAGATAAGCCGCGAAGAATCCGATGAGGAAGAGAATGCCGATCGCGACCAGCGGATTGAACACCGCAACGACAGCGCGATCAAGATTGTGCAGCGTAATCGTTGGACTCTGATTCATTCCCATCTTGAGGAAGAAGTCGCCAACAGAAGCGCCGACAGCGACAGCCAACAAGATGAGATATCTGCGAGGATTCATTTATTCATTAAAAAACAAAGGGCGACGCGAGCCGCCCTTTTCGGTTTCGCGAAATCGGCCTAATCTCCGGAGACGCTGGCTGTTTCCGCCTTGACTTTCGATTTCATCAGCGCAACTTCGGCGCGAATGTCTTTCGCGACCTTCGCGCGTTTCGAACGCAAGCTCATGAACTCGCGAGCCTCGCGATACAAACGCTTGCGGTCGTTCGAATCCTTCATCGCCTTCTTCACAATGCGCCAAACCGCCTTGGGACGGAAATAGTATTCGTCATAGAAGCGGTGGACGGCATCCAGCGCGTAATCGCGCGACAGGTTCGGATACTCGATCATCGCCAGTTGATGTCCACCGTCGTCGGCCATGTTCTTCTCGTGAAGAATGAAGCCGTTCTCCTTGGCGTAATCGTACAGCTCGGTGCCCGGATAAGCGTGCGCCAGTGAGACCTGAATGGTCTCGCAATCCAAGTCCTTGGCGAACTGGATGGTGCGCTCGATACTCTCTTTCGTCTCGCCGGGAAGGCCGAGGATGAAGTCGCCGTGAACGATCAAGCCGAGTTTGTGTGCGTCGCGGGCAAAATCGCGCGCGCGTTCCACGGTGGCGCCCTTCTTGATGTTCTTCAAGATCTGCGGGTCGCCAGATTCGAAGCCGACGATCATCAGTCGACATCCCGCATCTTTCATCGCCTTCAGCGTCTCGTAATCGGTGGTGACGCGCGACGTGCACGACCACGTAATCCCCAGCGGCTTCAGCTTTTCGCAAAGCTCGATGGTGCGGGCCTTCTGGATGTTGAAGGTGTCATCGTCAAAGAAAAACTCTTTTACGTTCGGCCACAACTCTTTTGCGTGGGCCATCTCCGCGGCCACGCGATCAGTGGAGCGCTTGCGCCATGCGTGTCCGCTAAGCGTCTGCGGCCACAGGCAGAAAGTGCAAAGCGCAGGACATCCGCGCGTGGTATACAGCGCCACATAAGGATGCAGCAAAAAGGGAACGTTGTACTTGGTAACGTCCAGGTCACGCTTGTAGACGGTGGTCACATCGGGCAGCGCGTCCAAGTCCTGCACCTGCGGACGGTCCGGCGTGTGCACGATCTTGCCGTCCTTGCGGAATGAGATTCCGAGAATTTCGTCCAGCGGCTTGCCATTGGCAAATTCCACGGTGGCATAATCGAACTCGCGACGCACGGTGAAATCGATCACCGGACACTCCGACAGCGCGCGCTCCGGATGGATCGTCACCGGAGGGCCAACGAAGCAGATCTTCATCTTCGGATTGGCGGCTTTCATGGCCACGGCCAGCTTCTTGTCCACCTCAAAGCCGACAGTGCTGGTGGCCAGCACCAGGAACTCGTAGTCCTTGCCGATCTCAATGGTCTGCTCAAAGGTGATGTGGTGCGGAGGCGCGTCCAAGAGGCGCGATCCCTCGAGCATGCCCGCAGGATATGCGAGCCAGACCGGATACCAATACGACTCGATCTCGCGGGTGGCCGGCCAGCGCGAACTCGCTCCACCATCGAATTTGTCGAATGAAGGAGGCTGTAGGAACAGTGTTTTTAGAGGCATGGTGTAAGTAGCTATTTTAACAGCAGTTTCTCGTTTCTGGTTTCCAGTTTCTAGCTCAAAGGCAAGTGCAAAAGCTTGCCACGGATTTCACGGATTGAACGGATAAGAGCTGAAATGCGTGATTCAAATTTGATGGCATTATCAAATCCTTTTCGTCACTTCTTTGTCGGCTTTCCACACCGAAAGCGTCCGCACATTTTCTTGTCTCATCCTCACCTTCGGGAGCACCCCCCTCCCCACACCCCTAAGATAGCCAGAATGACGAACTTAGGAGGAAGCGGAGGCAAAGAGTGAATGTAATTCAGTGTATGCGTTATGTCAATGACAAATAGTGTTAGTTAGCATTCAGATATATCGAGATTAAGTTGTTCCGGGCGGGTGCCCCACCTGTGTGCTTTTCACAGGTGGGCGAGAGTTGAACTGATACACTCCCCCGTGAATGACGACGGGACTCGAAAGACGCTATGGCCATGGTCATCTTCACTACATCACCTGTAGTTGTCACGGCCGAGAACCCTTACTGCAAGTGTCGGGCCGATATTTACTGTTGCTGAAAGGGTTGGAAGTCGTTCGTGAACGATATGCCTTTCGCATCGCGGGTTATGTGCTGATGCCGGAACACTTCCACCTCCTGATGAGCGAGCCGGAAAAGGGCGATCCGTCGCAGGTCATGTTTGCTCTGAAACAAACCTTTGCACGCCGAGTAATGAGACAAGACGCATCCCTGAAACATTTCTGGCAAAAACGTTTCTACGATTTCAATGTTTACACCCGGAAGAAAATGGTGGAGAAGATTCGGTACATGCACAACAATCCGGTTGTGCGAGGTCTGACCGCGTCACCGACTGATTGGCCATGGAGCAGCGCTCGTTACTACATGAATGGGGAACACGGCATGGTGAAGATCGAGTTCGATGAGATGGTCAAGACCGTGGTCACCAATTAATTCGCCCACCTGTGAAAAGCACACAGGTGGGGCACCCGGCTCGGGCATCACAACATAGCCGCCGACCAGAAATTGGTAGCGCTGGCGGACAGTTTCTAACGTCGTCAGGAGAGACTCGTACCGATCATCGGCATGCAGGAGCGGCTGGCGACGATAACAACTGCAGGTGATGAAATGCAGATGGCTGCTTCCGTAAATCCTCTTGAGTCCGGTGGTCACAGCCAGGGAGTGTAGCAGTTCATCTCTCGCCCACCTGTGAAAAGCAACCCATTCGACTTCGCTCAGGGCAGGCTACGGTGGGGCACCCGCTTTAGCCCGCGAATTGTTTTAAGTCCGGTGGTCACGCCCAGGGAGTGTGGCAGTTCAGCTCTCGCCCACCTGTGAAAAGCACACAGGTGGGGCACCCGCCCGATAACAACTGCATGTGATGAAATGAAGATGGCCGCTTCCGTAGATTCTCTTGAGTCCGGTGGTCACAGCCAGGGAGTGTAGCAGTTCAGCTCTCGCCCACCTGTGAAATGCACCCATCCTACTTCGCTCAGGGCAGGCTACGGTGGGGCACCCGGCACTTCCAGTAAAGGGTTCGCGGCCGTAACAACTGCAGGGGATGAAGTGAAGATCACCGCTTCCGTAAATTATCTTCAGTCCGGTGGTCACGCCCAGGGAGTGTGGCAGTTCAATTCTCGCCCACCTGTGAAAAGCACACAGGTGGGGCACCCGGCCGGGCCTTCTCAAAGCGTGAATAACTATCAGTTAATTGACAATCTTTGTCATTGACTTAAGAGAATAGGATTGATTAGAGTCGATTCAACCCTTTGAAGAGGAATGAAATGACTCAATATCCCACCTGCACTTACATCAAGACCAATGGCGCGATCTGCGAATCGCCAGCAATGAAAGACAACGAGCTCTGTTACTACCATGGACGCGACAAGATGCGTGTGGCGAACTTTCTTCAAGCGCGAGCATGCAAGTGCGACGACTACATGAACGGCTTTAAGCAATTGCAGGAGTCAGTGAATCCCGAGTTCATGGAGTCGCTCGATATTCCTGCGCTCGACGATGGAGTCTCGATCCAAGTGGCGCTGACAAATGTTGTGAGAGCTATTTGCAGCGACCACATCACCGACAAAAAAGCGGGGCTGGCGCTCTATGGTATCCAATTGGCTGTGTCTAATCTGCCCAATATGCAACTGGCCGTTGCTGAAAATGCCAATCTTGCGATGGAAGACCCAAAGCCGATCTATCCGTTTTGGGACGCCCCGGGCTATGAGGCGCATCTGGCGAAAAGAGGCATGAGGATGTTGAGGCAAGCGGACATCAAGGTGACGAGGGCGGACGAGAGGGAGGAGAGAGAAAAGATGGAGAGAACGCTGAAGAATGTTCGCTAGGTAAAGTCAAAGGCAAGAGCAAGGCTTGCCACGGATTTCATGGATTAACACGGATAAACCAAAAAAAGAAACTGTCAGGTCAGGCCGCAGCTCTTAGCCTTTCTGTTTTGAGATGGGCAACTACTGTGCCGCTACGGCCCTCTGAAAGGCAAAGGTGAAGGGAAAAGCGACTTCGGCAGAGCTACCGCAGAAGCTCTTGGCATAGCCAGCGGCGACTGTCCGCACTGGAGGAAGGAAAATGAAAAATCTAGGACGGAAGTTTATGAATAAATTCCTGCTGGCTTTGGTCTTGATGGGATCAGTGGGATGTAATACTCGCGACAGCGTGATAGTGCATGCCCAATCACCCCAGCCCTCAATCCCTAACTGTTTTCCGGAACGGTTCTATGATGGCCCAACCGAGACCCCAGACTACCTGCAATTCGCATCGCAGGCGTGCCTGGTAACGGCGGATGTGTCGGAAACCTATACCTTGAAGTACGACCATGTGGTTCAGGCAGCGGACATGCAAATGGGATCCAATGGCGGATCTACCTTCGAGTGGGCTTTCTGGGTGGACTTCCGAACTCCGTCAGGTCGCTCGTTCTCATTGTTCATGCAGTATGACAAGCACGTGGATAACGTAGGTAATCTACACGAGTGGAGAACATTCACTGTTCCGTTGCATCTGCCGGCAGGGACCACTGTTACCATTCGCCGTCCTGGCCAGCCTGCGGATGCCTGCGTTCGGCCGGGCCCCTGGGCTACAGGACTATTCTGCGCTACTGGACAGAAGATTGAACTAGTAGGAGTGATAAAGGAATGACGCAGCGGAGCGCAGGGACAATGCCCTTGGACGTCGCCTTTCACTTTGGGGTTCGAACGAGAAACGAGAAACCGTTCTTACTACTTTCCGCTCGTGGCCCAGCTTTCGATGTCGCCGGTGGCGCGGAGTAATTGCATCAGTGTCTTGTCGAGATCGAAGGTAGCGTTGAGAAATGAAGCGTAACGCTGGTCTTCCACTAGTCGCGCGTTTTCCTGATCGCGAATGGTCGCGCCGCCCACTTCCATCTTGGCTTGCACGGCTTGAAAGTCATTGCCGGCCAACTGGTATTCCAGGCGGGCAACTTCGCGGGCTGCCGCTAACTGTCTCACCGATTGCTGCAACTTCATGGCTTCGGTGGTGACCTGGTTCTTGATCTCCTCGGCTTCTTTTTTGGCTTTCAGAGATTCGTAATCGGCGGCTTGCGCGCGCGAACGCTGCGCGGCATTGAAGATGGGGAAGCGGATCACTATGCCGGCAGTCAAGTTATTCCGTTGAAAAGTGTCCCGCCTGAAGAAGACATCAAAGTTGTTAAATCGGGCCAGTACTGCGTACTGCATGGCTGTATCCACGGATGGCAGAAGCTGGCGATGTTCGCCCTTGGCGCGAAGTTCCTTGGCGACTGCCTGTTCGTTAGCGACCTGAATGTTGGTATTCGAGCTCACGGCCCGGGCGACAAAGTTATCCTGCGAAACGGGCGTTGGCAGCGGAGGAATGGATTCAGTCACGGTCTGGATCGAAGCGGCGGGCAATCCCGTGAGTTGGGAGAGCCGGGTGCGAAGGAGTTCGGCCTGTCCGGCGGACTGTTCCATGGTGAGGCGTACGCGGGCAAAATTCAGCTTGGCACGGGTGACTTCAACCTGGCCGTCCACTCCGGCCTGGACACGTTCCTGGGCGACGGTCTGCACGCGACCGGCAGCGGATTCCTGCTGGTGCAGGACGTTGAGTTCGCCTTCCACTTTGTCGAGTTCGGCGTAGGCGAGTGCGGTCTCGAAAATGACTTGGGCCTTCCGGTCCTCGGCCATTTTGGAGAAGCTTGCGAGGTCATGGCGGGCAGCGCGAATAAACTCCCTCTGCGCCATGTTGAAAAGGTATTGCTGCGTGGTGACGTTGAGCAGCGATGGAGCAAGGTTCTCAAGACTCAAGGGAAATCCGTTGCTGTATCCGATTCCGGCACCGACGTTGACTTGCGGAATGAAAAGATTGCGTTGCTCGAGGACATTCTGTTCCGCGCGTTTCGCGTCAGCATCCGCAATGGCGATACCGGTGCTGTGTTGCAGCGCCAACTGGACGGCGCGTCGCAATGTGAGAGGTTCTGCTATGGCTTGCGGTGAAAGCGCCGCGATTGTAGCTAACAGCAGTGCCGGAGCGCAGAGCGCGCGGAAACGAGAGTTGAACATGCTTCACCTTTGAATAGTTTGAGGAGATTGTAAACCGTTGCTTGCGTAAATGTTGCGGTAAGTTGCGCGAGGGCGTGCTACTTCTGAAGCTTCTTCAGCGCGTCGCGGGCGGGAGCGAAATCCCTGGCCAGCGCGAGAGCTGCCTGGTACTGCTTGACGGCACCGGCAGTATCGCCCTGCTTCTCCATAATCTGGCCGAGGAGCAGATGCGCTTTGAACGCAGGAGCTTCTTCGCTTTTGTCTTTGGCGGCAAGGTATTTGTTGTCCAACTCCGCGGCCAGCAGAAGTTTCTGGTTGGCGTGAAAGAGAAGGCCGGCGGCGTCGAAGAATATCGCGCTCGATCTGCGGGGAGCGGCAACGGCTTTGTTCAGCGCATCCAGCATCTCCGGCGTGCGATTGCGTTGCTGATAAAAGCTGGCAAGATTCAGCCACTGTTCGGCGCGGCCTCCGCTGGCGTCGATGGCTGCCTTGTATTCTTTTTCGGCTTCGGCGTAGTTCTTGTCTTTGTTCGCAGCGAGCGCTTGGATCCAATGCGCGACGGCGGGATTCTTGGAGGCGATGGCGTCGGCCTGTGCGCGGGCCTTGTCCTTGCCGCCGCCCATGAACCCGGGCGCTTCGACGTAAAATTCGGCGAGATCGGCGCGAGCTTCCATGTTATTGGGATCGAGTTGAACGGCCTTCTCGAACTGGTCGCGAACCTTTCCGGCGAATCCGGCGGCGCGCAGTGCCATTACTCTTTCGGCTTTTTGTCCGTAGATGCGTCCTATCCAAAGGTGATAGACGCTATTTTGCGGAGCAAGTTCAATCGCGCGCTCGCCCGCTTGGATGGCTTTGTCGGTGACTTCCTCGGCGTAATAGGCGCGAGCTAGAAGGTTTTGATCTTCAGCGTTGTCTTTGTTGCCGGCAAGCTGTCTTTGCAGAAGCGCGATGGCGTCGTCCACGCGTCCGGCGCTGAGAAGAGATTGTGCGGGATTTGGTTCCTGGGGAGTAGCGGAGAGAGAGCAGGCAATCAGGGCGGCAAATAGAAGAGTACAAAAAGCTTTCTTGAACACGATTATTGCTGCACCATCTTCACCGGAGCGCCATCAGAAAGAGATTGTGCATTCACAGCGCCTAGAGCAACCTTTTGATTGTCCTGCAATCCTTTGACTACTTGGATTCTGGTGAGGCTGGAAATGGCTGTCTGGACTTCCGTGCGTTTGATGCGGCCGTTATTCACGACATAGACGTAATGCTTTCCGGATTCCTGAACAACCGCTTCTCGGGGCACGGTAAGGACGTTGTCCTGACGCTCGGTGGTGATCATCACGTTCACGTTGACGTTGGGCAGCAGTTTTAAATCCTGATTGTCGACGTTTAGAACGATCTCGCCGACGCTACGCGTTCCGCGTGAAACCACGGTGGTGGGGACATGGGCGACGACTCCATCCCAACTCCTGCCGGGGATGGCGTCCCAAGTGAGCGAGACCTTTTGGCCGATCTGCAGTTTGCCGATCTCCGGTTCATCGACGAATGCATGCACCTGCATCTTGCGGAGGTCGGCCAATTGGACTAGAAGGTCGCCGGCATTGACGAAAGTACCCGTGCGTACAGGAACTGAATAGACGGTGCCGTTGAAAGGAGCTGTGATGTTGGCATTGTGCAGCATCTCTTGAGCGGCATCGCTGGCAGCGCGGGCTTCGGTCACTTGCGCTTCCACTTTGGCGATCTCCGCAGGTGAGAACCTGCTAGTAAGTTTTTGCTTCAGCAATGACTGTTCGGCTTGGGCGCGGATAAGCCGATTCTCCGCTTCCTGAACTTCGCCAGCGGATGCTGCGCCGGTTTCTTTCAGGCGAGTGAGTGCGGTCAGGTTTCGTTGGGCGGCGTCGACCTCAGTCTTTGTCTTGGCGATATTGGACTGCACGGTAATGACTTCGTCCTGGCTGCCGCCCTTGCGCATGGCCGCGAGGTCGGATTCGGCGGAGCGCAATTGCGCCTTGGCTCGCGCGGCTTGTGCCTGTGCTTCGGACTCATCCAGCTGAACCAGCAGCTGACCGGCTTTTACTTGGTCGCCCTCATGGACGAGGACTTTGCGGACCAAACTGGGGCCGGCGGAGCGTCCCTGAAAATTGAGCGCAGGGTCGATCTTTCCGTTGGTTGAAATCGTATTGACGATGGTCTCCCGCTCGACTTTGCCAACCTTTATCGGGATCTCGGATTTAGCGGAATATGAGGCCGCCAGCGAGATGATGGCCGCCAAGGCGACCAAAATCACTAAAACACGATTTTTTTTGAACCAGATCATCTTGTCAAAATGTAGGGAGACCTTCGGGGGAAGTGCTTAATTATATATGACTTCCCGGAAAGGTATCGCCTTATTAAATATCATCTTACCGCTGGATTTTGTCGAGGCCGGCTCGATATCTACTCAGATGCTGCTGCTCTCTTGCTTGATTCTGGCCAGTGATTCTGGCCTGTGATTCCGGTACTTCCGTCGGGGCGATTCCGCTCATCTAACCTCCTTATCAGCGTTCAGATTTTTGAGAGTTGGGCCTTAGCCAATGCGTGTTGTCGCCGTGAAAAACGCCACCGTCTCAGCCGTGAAGGACCTGCGGTGCAATCGGACGTTTTCGATTGCTGCTGGACTGGCGTACTACTTTCTGTTGTCACTGTTTCCGCTCTTGATCTTCATGGCCGCAGCGCTCTCCTATATACCGATTCCCAACCTCTTCAATGAGATCCTAAATCTGATGTCAAAGCTTGTGCCGGGCGACGCTATGGGAGTTGTGCGGCGCATCGTGCATGGCGTATTGCATCCACCGCGCAGTGGGCTGCTTTCATTCGGGATCATCGCCACGCTTTGGGCGGCATCGGGAGGTTTCGCCGCGATGATCGATGCGTTGAACGTTGCGTATGACGTTCCCGAAACGCGACCGTATTGGAAGACCCGCCTGCTGGCGATTGAATTGACCTTCGTGGTTGGAGGATTGGTAGTCGTCGGACTTGGCTTCACCTTGCTGGGCCCGAGATTCGGCGAGTGGTTGGCGAAAATCGGCCACGTGGGTCCCGTTTTTGCTGCGTTGTGGCCGGTGTTGCGTTGGAGCATCATCCTGGTCTCGATCGTGCTCGCGGTGGAGCTGCTGTATTTCCTTGCGCCAAACGTGAAGCAGGGATTCCTGTTCACCTTGCCAGGAGCACTGCTGGGGGTTGCAGTCTGGGTGGGCGCCTCGTTGGTACTGGGAATCTATCTGCGGGAGTTCGCGAACTACAACGCCACTTATGGAACGCTGGGTGGCGTGATCGGATTGATGCTTTGGTTCTATGTTTCGGCCGTGGC
>JAOAPL010000120.1 GCA_025462925.1 Acidobacteriaceae bacterium | reverse complement strand
GTGAAGGATGGGGCTGGGAAGCGGCGCGCGCATCATGCCGGCCTGGAAGTAAGTTGGCGAGAAGCCGATGAAGACGCAGACGCAGAGCAGGATCGCCATGCCGCTGTAGAAGACGCGTTCAACCGTTCGATTGACAGGTCTGTGCGTGGGCTCGTGGGCGGGTGCAGGCACAAAGATGGAGTCTGTTGCCATGTCCTTCTCCGTTTGCAAGGTCGGGTGCTGCGGGGCCGGAGATGGATTCACCGGAGTGCGTGGAAGATATCACGCAATGGGGGCGTTTTACAAAGGCATTTCGCCGGAAAAGGAAACTGATCACATAGCAGCGGAGGAATAAGCAATATTGCTTTCCGGTGTCTAAGACTTTAGGAGCGCCGATAGATGCTTTGATCCAACCTTAATAGTGCCGCGAACGCGGGATCGGTACTTGCTCGAGGAAGAGATCGGCGAAGGACTTGCCGAAGCCGATCAGTCCTCGCAAGTCGGCATAGCGGAAGCGATCCGCGGTTCCGGCTACGGGTCCTTCCCCGGATCACGGCCCACTCGGAAGCAATGCACCTGTCTCTAACGCGGGCAAATCGGAGCTAAGGTCTGGTTCGAGCAGTCCGTAGTGGGTCAGTTTGGCATCTGGCAGCGCACGATAGTTTGTGAACCGGCAACGCGGCTTCACCCGCAATCTGGCCTGAGCGGTTCTCCCTCACCCGTTACGGACAAAAAGTTCAAAGTTATTTCCGGGTGTTTACTGCTTTCCGGCCGCTCTGCGCCGTCTCCCAGCCATTAGATAGACATTCGCCCGAGGCTCAAACAACGGATCAGCCGAGGCCTCGATTCCATCCACTCGTGGAATCGGATCGAAGATAATGCGCTGCTGCTCGGTGGCATTGTCAGGAGCAATCTTCTTCAAACTGAGTTCGCCGAACGTGAACTGCGGACGAGTCTCAGGCCAACGGACGGTGGCATCATCAACGGTGTCGCCGTCCTGAGCCAATTGAACAACGATGCGAAACTTAACCGGCTCCTTCGCGACCCGCTCCTTGATCTCGTCGAAGAGGAAATTTGGAGTCTGCATGGCCGCTTCCGCCTCATCTAGGTATTCGTTGCCTGCTACCGGAAGCAGCCGGTAGCGCCCGTAGCGGCCCACGCCATCCGCGTTGATAAACCTGAATGCAGATACCGCGAAAAACGACTCCTTCCCAAAGCTCGTTGGGATCGGCTTGGGAGTTTGCACAAACGTCAAAGCCGCGGGATGCGCGCCAAGGAACTGCTCAACGGCGTTAGGGTGCGGCCCGTCCGGATCGGTGGCAATCAGCGCATTGATGAAGTCGAGAAATTCTTCTGTAGTACGCGAGGGAAAGGTGTCAACCGAATGAGCGACGATATCTGTATGAACATGCTCGTCAAGGTGGAAGCGGATGGCGCAACCGCGAGGGCTCGCCCCCTGATCGTTATCGGGAACGGTTGGAATTCCCGCGAAGTCCGAGAAGCGCACCGTCACCGGAGTGGAATCCCGCTGGATATGCGGTGCGCGCGTACGCGAGACGGCCTCGGGCGAAGGCCGAAACACGCCTGTCAGCAGGATGCCTTTCGCATGAGCAGGTCTGAAACCTGGATGAATACCACCATCAACTTTGTCGAATGCTTCAATGACGTCACGGCTAAGGGTCAACAGTTTTTCATCCGTAGTCAGGGGCATGGCCGAGTCTCACCTTCAATAGATGTCGCTCTGGTAACGACAAAGATTATGATGCGACGACGTATTGAACAAGACTTCGAATTCCGGAGAAGAAGCATGAACCTTCACTGGTTGGGCCGGCTCTTGCGAGGTGTACGGGCGGGCGATCGTCACTCGGTCGCGAATCATCCTGCACTGAACGGTGTTCCCGAAACGATCTCTCTGGAGAGCGCATGGTTCTTGAACGGCGGATATATGCCGCTCCGTTCCGCTGGAATCGGCGTAGGAGAAAACATCTCTCCCCCGTTCATCTGGAAGGGTATTCCCGCGGAAGCCGTCGAACTGGCAATCATCATGGAAGACCTGGATGCGCCGTTGCCTCGACCTTTCGTGCACATGATTGCGTGCGGAATCTCGCCAGACAGTACAGGCATGGCCGAAGGAACTCTTGCTGATGGAACGAGGGATGTGTACTTCGGAAAGAGCACTGTGGGCGCACAAGGCTACATGGGACCACGGCCGGTGCCCGGACATGGCCCTCACCGTTATGTCTTCTATATCCTCGCGCTCAACCGCCATACCAAATTCCAATCCCCGCCTAAACTGAAAGAATTCTTGAAGGATGTCACGGGAACCGTGCTCGCATACGGACATTTGGTCGGAACATACGAACGGAGCTAACTGGATCTGACTGCGATTGCTCGGTTGAAGGATGACTGTCCCGGGGAACGCGCATTTTGGGGTCATGCCTGAGTGACGGGCCACTAGGAAGTCATGTACTTGTCTCTAGAACCGGCAAATCGGAGGCTGGCGCTTGATTCAAACTGAGCCACTACCGCGCAGTCCGGTTATTCGCAATCAAAGACAATTTTCCGTCTGTCATATAGATTAACTGGGAGATGTCCACCGGTGAAAAATTCGAGCGTGCAGTATCCATAATGGCGCGGCTGCGCGCTCCGGGTGGATGCCCCTGGGACCGCGAGCAGACCTTCGATTCCATCAAGCCCTACACTCTGGAAGAGACGTATGAAGTCATTGAAGCCATCGACAACCGCGATTGGAAGGAGCTTCCCGGGGAATTAGGCGACCTCTTACTTCAGGTTCTCTTCTATTCGGAGATGGCAAAAGAAGATGGGAAATTCTCCATCGACGAAGTCCTCGACACTCTGTCAAACAAACTCGTTGCCCGTCACCCTCATGTCTTCGGCGACGTAAAGGCCGAAACTCCGCAAGAAGTCCTGCGCAATTGGGAGGCGCTGAAGGCCGAAGAAAAAAAGAGGAACGGCACTGCTGAGAACGCGGATGCGGCAGGGAACCAGTCGGTATTGGCTGGGATTTCTGTTGCGATGCCGGCCCTGATGGCTGCGCGTAAAATCAGTTCACGCGCGGCGAATGTCGGGTTCGATTGGCCAAACATCGAACAGCTTTTTGACAAGCTCACAGAAGAGACGCAAGAGCTGAACGACGAGATTAAGAAATATCCTGCGCCCGGTCCGTCGCCACATATGCGCGGAGTCGCCGGATCAAGCGGCCAGAAAGTCAGCGAAGAGCTGCGGGATCGCCTGGAAGATGAAGTAGGCGATCTGTTTTTCGTGCTGGTGAATATCGCGCGATACCTCTCCCTCGATCCGGAATCGGCCCTGCGCAAGACCAATCTTAAATTCAAGCAACGCTTTC
>JAOAPL010000111.1 GCA_025462925.1 Acidobacteriaceae bacterium | reverse complement strand
ATCGTGAAGAGACTGGCACAGTGGCGGGAATTGAATGCGCAGGGCATTCAGCCTGTAAACGAGTTGTTGCAGAAGTACAGCTTGGCGGCGCTTCCGGTTGCGGCAAAGATCCCGGCAGACCCCAGTTGCGGTAAGTAGACGTTTCGTGCAAAGAGGGAGGGCGCTACGGCGCCCTTTTCCTATTTACTGGTTTAGTATCGTTCTCATTTCATATGGCCAACGCTCTGATCCATCGGCTCACCACCAAACACCACAGCCTCAGGAATTTTCGTTATTATGACATCCTGGTGCACATCTTTGTAGTGATCCTGCTGATCTCAAATCTTGTCGCGCCAAAGATTTGTGCCATCGGCCCGTTCCGGATCAGCGGGGCTCTGCTGCTCTTTCCTCTCACCTACATTTTCGGCGACGTGTTCACTGAGGTTTATGGATACTCGGGCTCGCGGCGCGCGATCTGGATAGGCTTCTTTGCCTCCACACTGATGGCAATCATGGCAAAGATGATCGTTTGGCTGCCGCCGGCGCCGGAATGGCAGAATCAGTCGGCTTTCGCAACAGTGTTCGATTTCGTCCCACGGATTGTGATCGCGAGCCTCATCGCATTTTGGGCCGGTGAATTCGCTAACTCTTACGTGATGGCCAAGATGAAGATCTTTACCGATGGGCGACATCTGTGGACGCGCACTGTCGGATCAACGGTCGTCGGCCAGGCGGTGGACACTGCGCTGGTCATTACGCTCACGTTTATCGGCAGCCAGAGCATGACGACGATTGCCAAGCTGATCGCTTCAGGATACGTAGCCAAAGTTGTTTATGAGGTGATTGCGACGCCGCTCACATATCTGGTGGTGAACAGCTTAAAGAGGGCTGAGGGCGTGGACGTCTATGACACAGACACGGATTTCAATCCATTTGGGAGAGAGCGGAACCAAGTAGAGGCGGGAGCAGGGAATCCCGCAATCGAAGCGGCCACGGGCTCTGGCAAGTAAAAATATAAGGCCCCGAAGAGCCGAAGCTGATCGGGGCCACAACGTCTTAGGTTATCGCGCAGATTCTAGTTCGCGAGGCCCGTGAATTTGAACTCGACGATTTCCTTGGTTTCGTCCGAGCCCGGCTCGAACTTGAATTGTTTGGCGGCATTCACGGATGCATCGATCAACAGCGGATGTCCGCCGATCGCTTTTGCGCTCTTCACTTGCCCATTGGGGGCGACGGTCAATTCCACTTTCACCACGCCGACCACATTCATCTTTTTCGCCAACTCCGGATATGCGGGGCTGACCTTCTGCTTGGCTACGCGTCCGTCAGCGAATGCCAGTCCGCTCAGCGAGAGCGTCAGCATTGCGACCAGTACCGCGGGTACCAGTTTTCGCAGGCCTGAATTCAACATTTGGTTCTCCTTGCATCAGCCCTCAAATTGCCGGTGACGAGGTGGCTCAAATAAGCAGAGCGCGCTGATGTAGCAAGTATGATGACTGCAAATCCGAAATCTGCAAAGTTACTTTAGTTTAGGGTGTTTACCTTTGGTGTACGAGGGCATATTTACTGGCGATTAATGAGGAAATCGCTTGCCTACCCCGCAGACCGTATGTAGCTTTCCAACATGCATCGCACGCAGGACAAAGTCCTTCTGCTCATTGCTTTCATCAAGATAATAAAAGGGTTGTCCCTGCTGCTTATAGGCGTTGGAGCGCTTCACCTGTTGCACAAGGATGTGGACGCAATCGCGTCTTATTGGTTCGACGTGTTACGAATCGACAGCGACAGCCGATTCTTCGGCCACATCATGACCAAGTTGATGGCCGTTGACGACCGGCAACTTCGGGTCATCAGCGCGGTCACGCTCTTCTATTCCACAATCATGTTTACCGAGGGAATCGGGCTATTTATGGGGCTGCGGTGGGCGGAATTCTTGACCATCATCGCTACCAGTTCTTTTCTTCCATTCGAACTGTTTGAAGTGTTCGCGCATTTCTCCGCAGGCAGGGTGATCCTGCTGCTGGTCAACATCGCCGTGGTGGCATATCTGGTTTGGGTGGTGCGAAATAAGGATGCCAATCTGCGGGACAAGCGGTCGGCAGCAAAAGCGGGTGGAACACCCTAGATTGCTGGCCGTGATTCCTTCATATAAGTAACTAATTTTCTGCTGGATTGAAGCCCCGATTTCGTGAATGATTAGCCTCGCTCCAACCAGTGCGGCCGGAACTGCTTCAGCAACATGGATAGCTTTGCAATGAGGAAAATGGGAAATCGCAAATCTGGCCTGGCACTGGCTGCGCTCGCTTCTCTCTGGCTTTGCCCAGGGGCCCTAGCGCTAGATCGGCGAAGCCTTGTCTCCAGCCAGACGGTTTGGATCGACGGAATCGCTCTCATCGTCTTCGCAGCCGCCGTTTGGGCAGCTCAACGACGTATTCGCAAGCAACTTCGCGCCCGGGAGAAGGAAGTCGAACTGCTACAGCTCGCGATGAAACAGCAACGCGCACTGCAGGAGAGTGAAGCCAAATTCCGTGCCGTCGCCGAGACTGAGACCCAGGCGATCTACATCCATGACGGGAAGCAGTTGTTGTACGCGAACAAAGCCGCCGAGGTGATGTCAGGATATTCATTCGATGAATTGATGAAGATGGATATCTGGCAACTCACCCACCCGGATTCCGTAGCTTTGATGAAGGAGCGATTCGCGCACAGGCAGCGCGGAGAAAAAGTCCCTTCCCGATATGAGTACAAATTCATTCCCCGGGACGGGAGCGTTCGTTGGGGAGAGTTGTCCGTCGCGTCCATCGAGTACGAAGGCCAGCGAGCATTTTTATGCATGGTGATCGATATCACCGAGCGAAAGCAGTCGGAGCAGCTTCAAGGCGCTTTATATCGCATCGCTGAGAAGACCAGTTCGGCCATCGATCTGCAGCAGTTCTATGCTGCTGTCCACGGGATTCTCGATGAACTGATGTATGCCAAGAACTTTTACATCGCATTGTTTGACGGCGAATCGGAAACCATCAGCTTTGCATACTCGGTGGACGAGGAAGACTCAGAGCGCCAGCCGCGAAGGTTGCGCAAGGGTTTGACTGAATACATTTTGAGGACTGGCCGCGCACAATTGGTGTCGCCGGAGAGATTTGACGAGCTAGTGGCAATGAACGAAGTGGAGTCGGTCGGCGCGCCGTCAGTGGACTGGCTTGGCGCTCCGCTAAGGCACCGCAACGTGACCTTCGGAGCTTTGGTGGTGCAAAGCTATACCGAGAAGATCCGCTACACAAAACGCGATCGGGACATTCTCAGTTTTGTCTCGCAGCAGGTGGCCAGTGCCATCTTGCACAAGCGCGACCAGGATGCGATTCGGCAATCAGAGACGCGCTACCGTTCGCTGGTGGAAAGCGCGGTATATGGCATCTACCGGTCGAGTGCAGACGGCCAGTTTCTGGAAGTGAACCGGAAGATGGTGTCGCTGATGGGCTACGACTCTGCCGAGGAAATGTACGAGTTGCACATGCCGACGCAAGTCTATTTCGATCCCCAGGAGCGTTCACGAATAATTGCGCAATTACAAGGCAAGACGGAGGTGGAGGGCGTTGAAGTCACATGGAGACGGAAAGATGAAACGCCCATCTCGCTGCGGCTCAGCGGGAGAAGCGTTGTAGGTTCAAGCGGGATCGTCGAGAGTTACGAGATGATCGTCGAAGATGTGACTGACCGCAGGCTGCTGGAAGAGCAATTGCGCCAGTCACAGAAGATGGACGCCGTCGGACGGCTTGCAGGCGGTGTCGCGCATGATTTTAATAATCTGCTGACCGTGATTAAAGGATACAGCGATATTCTCCTCGACGACTTTGTTCATTCTGATCCCAAGCGAAGTGCCCTAGAAGAGATAAAGAAATCAGCCGATCGCGCGGCCTCGCTCACAAGCCAACTGCTCGCCTTCAGCAGACAGCAGGTGACCGCCCCCAAAGTGCTAGATTTTAACGAGAGCATTCGCAACATGGAAAATATGCTGCGCCGTCTTCTCGGAATTGATGTCGAACTGGTCACGGATCTTGATGTTCGACTTGGACGCATTAAAGCGGACACTGGCCAGATCGAACAAGTCATCATGAACCTGGCTGTGAACGCGCGCGACGCAATGCCTGGTGGCGGCACGCTCACAGTTAAAACTGAGAATGTAAGCCTGGACGCATCGTTCATCACTCAATTCTCATCGCGCATAAACGTGGGCGAATACGTATTGATCACTGTGACCGATACAGGAGCAGGTATCGATGAGGCGACACAATCGCGCATCTTCGAACCATTCTTTACCACCAAGGAGTTGGGCAAGGGGACAGGTCTGGGCCTCTCGACTGTCTATGGCATCGTGAAGCAGAGCGGCGGACATGTGTCAGTGAATAGCGCAATCGGGAGAGGTGCCAGATTCGACATCTATCTCCCGCGGGTGAATGCACTTCCCGAATCCGTCAATGCAGATGGCCTCACGCCTGACGCCAAACTGGGTTGCGAAACGGTGCTTGTTGTTGAAGACGACGAAGCCCTGCGTGGGTTAGTGACACAAATTCTAAGCAAACGTGGATACAAAGTACTGCAAGCAGCAGATCCGGCCAGCGCAGTGGAGATCAATTCAACGCACCGAGGACCGATTCAATTGTTTTTGACTGACTTGGTTCTTCGACAGATGAACGGCCATGAACTGGCAAAGAAGCTGACGGCGTCACGGCCGGGCACTCGCGTCTTGTTCATGTCGGGTTATACCAGCGAAGCGGTGGCGCAACAAGGAATGCTCGAGGCCGATGTCGCCTTCTTGCAAAAGCCATTCACAACATCAGGCCTGGCGCGCAAAGTGAGAGAGGTGTTAGATCACGGTGCGACACAGTCGGCGACTGCGGGCAGCCGATGAACACCGAGACGCTACGCACGTTTTGCTTGTCGCTGCCAGAAGTGACAGAAGACATAAAGTGGGGCCACGATCTCTGCTTCCTTATCGCCGAAAAGATGTTTACCGTTGCTTCGTTAGACAGCGACGGTCATTGCATTTCCTTCAAATGCACGCCGGAGAAGTTTGCTGAATTGATTGAGGCGGAAGGCATCATCCCTGCGCCATACATGGCGCGAAATCAATGGGTGACGCTGCAACGATTTGACGCCATTCGTGATCCCGAGATCAAAAAACTCATCCGCAAGTCGTACGAACTGGTCGTGGCCAAGCTGCCGAAAAAGACACAACAAGAGATCGCTTCAGGCAAGAAGAAGGCGGCAGCCAAGCGACGGTCCCGATAACCGCGAACCGTCATTTTCGTTTTTTCATTTACAATCGAAGGTTCCATGCCGCTCAAACAATCGGAAGCGATCGTTCTGCGCAGCTATCCCATGCGCGAGGCGGACTTATTGGTCACGTTTTTCACTCGCGCGGAGGGCAAGATACGCGGCGTGGCGCGGTCGGCAAAGAGATCGAAGAAGCGCTTTGGCGGCGCGTTGGAACCGCTTACGTTTGTCCGGGTCTATTGGGAAGAGCGCGAGCGCAAGGATTTTGACTTGATGCGGATCGATTCCTGCGACGTGCTGGAATCGCCGCTGACGGACACAGTGGACTACCACCGCGCGGTTGCGTTGGGCTATGTCGCGGAAATGCTTGACCAGTTGTTGCCGGACAGGGAAGCGAACGATGCCATCTTCCGGTTGGCCCACGCAGTCTTGCAGAATATCCGCGCCGGGTCCATCTGGATGGCGCTGACGTACTTCGATCTGTGGATCGTACGATTGACCGGGTTATTGCCAGAGCTGCATTCCTGTATTGAATGTGGCACTCCACTTAATGGTGGCAAAGCTTTTTATCATGCGCTCGCGGACGGGTTGATGTGTCCGGAGCACAAGCGGCTGGCTAGTTCTGAGATGACGCTGGAATCGCGAAAGATTGCGGCAGAAATGTTTCGAGCGCCGGTGGATACATTTGCCGGCGACCCTTGGCCGCGACAACGCGGCGTGGATCTGCGAAAGTTTTTGACGCAACGGATCGAGCGGCAATTGGAAAAGAAGCTGGTCACGGCAGCGATGCTGGAGAAATTGGATTAGAAGCAAATTCACTAAATGTTAACTGCTAAACCCAACCCGCTCACCTTTCAGGAACTGATCTTCACTCTGCAGAAGTTCTGGGCCGACCAGGGCTGCATTCTGCAACAGCCCTATGACGTGGAGATGGGCGCAGGAACCATGTCGCCGGAGACTTTCCTGCGCGTGCTCGGGCCAAAGCCGTATCACGTCTGCTATCTCCAGCCATCGCGCCGTCCCGCGGATGGACGTTACGGAGAGAATCCGAATCGCCTCTTCAAACACACGCAATGTCAGGTGATCCTGAAGCCTCCTCCGGATAATGCGCAGGAGCTTTATCTTCAATCCTTGCAGGCGATTGGCATCGATTTACGCAAGCACGACTTGAAGTTTGAGGAAGACAATTGGGAGGCGCCGACTCTGGGCGCATGGGGCATCGGCTGGCAGGTGATGCTCGACGGATTGGAAGTCACGCAGTTCACCTATTTCCAGCAATGCGGCGGAGTGGATCTGGAACCGATCTCGGCTGAACTCACGTATGGCTTGGAGCGCCTCTGTGCCTTCTTGCAGGATGTGGACAGCGTGTACGACATCGTCTGGGCGCGTGATCCGAAGACCGGACGCGAGACTACCTATCGCGAGATACGACAAGCGGAAGAGCTGCAATTCTCGGTATACAACTTTGAGATGGCCGACGTGGAAAAGACTTGGGAGCACTTGCGTCTCTATGAGGCCGAGTGCAAGGCGTTGCTCGATGAATACAATGCGAAGTCAAAGGCCCTTCGCGAAAAGAAAACAGGATCGCTGGACGACCTCAAGCGCTTTCCCATTCTTCCGGCATTCGACCTGTGCCTTAAATGCTCCCACCTTTTTAATCTGCTCGACTCGCGCGGCGCGATTTCCGTCACGGAGCGGGTCGGCGTGATCGCTCGCATACGCGCTCTCGCGGTTGGAGTTGCAAAAGCCTATGTCGATCAGCAAAGCGACTCGGCGGCAGCGGCGGTGAATTCCTAATCCTATGGCTGACTTTTTGCTCGAAATCGGTGTCGAAGAGATTCCCGCGCGGATGGTCGACGGCGCGCGCGAGGAACTCGCCCGGCGCACGCAGGAGTTGCTCACCAGAGAAAATCTGGCGGCTTCCGATGCAAAGATGACTTCGTACTCCACTCCGCGACGGCTTGCGGTCTTTGTGGAAGGAATCAATGCTGCCCAAGCGGACGTGCAGGAACAGGTGACAGGGCCATCGCTCAAGGTTGCATACAAAGATGGCGTGCCCACGCCGGCTGCGGAAGCATTCGCCAAAAAAGTTGGAGTCGAGGTTGCGAAGCTGGGGAAGATCAGCAACCCCAAAGGCGAATATCTGGCGGCCACCATCCAGAAAAAAGGCCGCAGCGCTGCGGAAGTATTGACAGAACTGTTGCCCAAAGAGATGGCCGGAATCTATTGGGCGAAAAATATGTACTGGCGGGCGGGGAAGCCAGAGCGCTTTGTTCGTCCTGTACGCTGGATCACCGCATTGCTTGACGACAAAGTTGTGCCGCTGGAATTCGGCGGCATCAAAGCCGCAGCGAAGACGCGCGGACATCGGATTCTCAGCGAAGGCGAGATTCCGCTGTCCAAGCCGGAAAATTATAAAGACGCTCTCGAAGGAGCGATGGTGCTGGTGTCGCCCGCAGAGCGCGAACACCGCACCCGCAAGGCTCTTGACGCTGCAACGCGAACCATTCCTGGATTGCGATGGCGCGAAGACGAGGACTTGCTGCGTACGGTGGTCAACCTGACTGAATTTCCTTCTGTGATCATCGGCAGCTTCGAAAAAGAATATCTGTCTCTTCCGGAAGAAGTGCTGGTGACCGTGATGCGTGACCATCAGAAATATTTCGCCGTGGAAGACGCGAATGGCAAACTCGCGCCCTACTTCCTCGCCGTCCTCAATACCGATAGCGATCCAGACGGACTGATCCGGCACGGCAACGAGCGCGTTCTTCGCGCACGATTCAATGATGCGCGATTTTTCTGGGAGGCCGATCAGAAGGTTTCACTGCGTGAGCGCGTGGAGATGTTGAAGAACGTGACCTTCCAGAAAGAGCTGGGCAGCTACTACGAGAAGGCGAAGAGAATGGCGCACCTGGTTACTATCGGTGGCGCGGATTTCGATCATCCCCAGCACAAGATCAAACGTAACGCGCTTTACGAAGCGGCGTGGCTGGCCAAAGCCGACCTCACCACCGAGCTCGTCAAGGAGTTCACGGAGCTGCAAGGAATCGTCGGCGGGCTCTATGCGCGCGCGCAAGCGCTCGACCCAGCAATCGCCGATGCCATCTACGACCACTACAAGCCGGAGTCGATGGACGATGCTTCGCCGCGAACATTGGAGTCCGCGCTGCTCGCGCTCGCCGATAAAGCCGATAGTATCGCCGGAATGTTTGCATTGGGATTGCAACCGACTGGATCAAAGGACCCTTTCGCCCTGCGTCGGCAGGCAAATGGGATCGTGAAGATCATTGTCGAGCACAAGCTCCCGCTTGATTTGCGCGTACTCTTTCATGTTGCGTTGGTGGGCTACAAGGGCTCTGAAGCAGAAAAGAAATTCACGCAGTTGGATAAGTACTCAGAATTGGTCTCAGCGTTTTTCCGCGAGCGCCTGGAGTTCTACTTACGCGACGTGCGCAAATTCGCATACGACGAAGTCAATGCCGTGCTCGCTGCCGGACACGACCGCGTCACCGATGTACTAGACCGCGTGCAGGCCGTCTCCGAAGTGCGTAAGTCCGCCGATTTCGAGCCTATCTCCATCGCATTCAAACGCATCAAGAACATTTTGCGGCAGGCAAACGAGGCCGGGAAAGCTCCGAGTGGTAAGTTCGATCGAGCGGCGCTGGAAGATCCGGCAGAGAAGCAGTTGGCGGAAGCCATAGAGAAGGCGGCACCGATTGTCGCCGAGCTTCGGCACAAACACAAATACGCGGATGCGCTTGCCGAAATCGCAAAGCTGCGGCCAACACTCGACACCTTCTTCGAGAAGGTAATGGTGATGGTGGACGACGAGAAGCTACGCTCGAATCGTTTGCTGCTGCTGCAGAAAATGCTAAGCGACTTCTCGACTATCGCAGACTTCTCGGAGATCGTGACAGAGAAGAAATAGCTGATGCAGAGGTTTTAACTGACTACTAACTACTGACTACTGCTCCAATGGCTGACCAACTCTATCTTAACCTGTGGTTCCCCAGCTTCACTGAAGCCGAGATGCTGCCGCGTTTGCTCTCCGTGATAAAACAGTTTCCGTTTTCCGAGTCGCTGCCCGGCGTTGGCGATCTCGCGATACATCCTATATCGTTCAACGAGCCGGAAATCCTGGAAGAACAATTCGACTTCCGCGCCGATCCCGAGCAGGCGATCCTACAAGCCGGCGAGTTTGTTCACTCGGATTACGCTTATGAACTGCACGCCGCATGGGACATCTGGACGCCAAAAAAAGAGGGCGATCTCGACGAGACTTGGGTCGTCTCACCGCAACCGGTAAAGTTCTTTGCTTACGGAACGGATTTTGACGAGGGCATCTATCGGGAGGACGGGCATGTTCAGATCGACTTTGGACTGGACACTCCATTTCTTTACGAAGAAGGCGAATTCACGCCGGTAGTGGCCACGCGGATCAAATCCAACGTGCAGAAGCTGGTGAACTTTGTCCACGCGATCGAGAAGAATTGCGGCATCACTGGACGCGTCCTCTGGTCAGAGTCGGATGAAAATCTGGCGCAAAAACTGATCGCCAAGCTGCAAAAGGTGCAGTAGATCGCGCACGCGAAGCAAATCTGAACGTCTTTGCGCTCGCTTTGAGAGGGCACGGCTTCAGCCGTGCCAAATCCTGACGCTCCCATTCGGCTTTAGCCGCTGAGGTGCACTCGCGGGCCCACGCAATTCATATTCCTCCACTTACTTTGAACTGGTATCATCCTGCTTGATTTCAACTGCTCGGAGAATGCTATGCCTGTTGTCCTGCGTAAGCTTGGGGATGCGGTGATCGTTGATCTGGACGGACGGCTCGCGCTGGGCGGCCCTGTCGATGAATTTCGCGCGCGCTGGATGGAAGCTCTGGCCAGTGGCGCAAAGACCATCGTGGTGAACCTTGCGCGGGTGACGATGATCGATTCATCGGGCATCGGCACCATGATCCGCTGCCATTCGGCCGTAAGCGCGGCAGGCGGCAAGCTGAAGATCGTAGGCGCGAACCACACGGTTCGGGAAGCATTCCGGGTAACGCGGCTCGACAAAGTTTTCGAATTCCATGAAAACGAGAGCATCGCACTGGGCTTGTCAGGAGTCTCCGCCAGCGCCGGAAGCTAAATTCTAGAGTTCGTTGGCGTCCCTGGGGCGCAGATTTTTTGGAATGCCTTGGTTGGGATCATCGCGCTTCTGCTTGGGCTTTTTCGCGCGCTCTTCCTGGGCTCTCTTGGTAACTTCGGCAAACTTACTCTGCGGGGCAGGTTTCTTGGTGTCCATGGCATCCATCATGCCACAGAACGGCTGTGGAAATTCATCTCACAATGTGAATTGAAGCGAGTGGTTTTTGACACTCCAGCTTTTCCGCTGTTAGGATAGATGCTTCGGTAGGCAAGTTCTGTCGGCCACGGGAGAACGCGCTGGGCCACCGAATCCTGCAACAGAAAGCGTCCCCGTCGTCTAGCCCGGCCTAGGACACCGCCCTTTCACGGCGATAACACGGGTTCGAATCCCGTCGGGGACGCCAAACATTCCAACTTGTAAGCATCACCGCGCCGCCTTCACGGTCTTAGGTGTTTCGAGCATCTTCGCGGCATGGGAGATCGGTACGGCGAAGTTTGAACCAGAGAATCCTGTAAGCATTG